>JAULZJ010000052.1:2611-7508 GCA_032117435.1 Candidatus Nanopelagicales bacterium
GCCCTTCGACACCGTGAGGTTAATCAGGGCACCGGACTTGAGCTCCTCACCCGACGCAGGATCGGTGGACACGACAGCCCCGATCGGGACCTGCGCATCCCACTCCTCGGTGATGACGCCGACCGCGAGGTTGGCCTCGGCGATCGCGGCTTCGGCCGTCGCCAGCGGCTCACCGCGCACATCGGGTACGGCGTACCGCTCGGGTCCGCTCGAGAGGATCACCGTGACGACCGAGTCGACGCCGGTGCTCGCACCGGGGGCAGGGTCGCTGGAGATCACGAGTCCTGCGGCGATGGTCTCGCTGTACTCCTCCGCGGCCACCTCGAGGCGCAGGCCGACCTCCTGAAGTGATGCAGTGGCGGTCGCCTGATCGACGCCGATGATGCCCGGCACGGTCACCTGCTTGCCGGGACCGGCAGCGAGGTACCAGCCGGCGAAGGCGGCGCCGCCGATGCCGAGGATGAGCAGGGTCAGCGCGACGAGCCAGCCGCGGCCGCGACGCCGCGCGGGGGGCTTGCGCGAGCCACCGCCCTCGCCCGGTCCGAGTGGTCGCACGGTCACGGCCGGCGGGGGAGTCGCGCCCGCGGCAATGGCCATGTCCGCGGGCACGATAAGGGTGTCCTGTGTGTCCTTGCTCAGCGGCTGCGGTGGCGGGAGGGTGCGGCGGACGCGGCGTACGTCGGCGAGGAAGGCACGGCAGTCGGGATAGCGCAGATCCGGATCGCGTCGCGTCGCAGTGGCGACCAGCGCATCGACATCGGGGGGGATCGTCGCGCGCAGCGATGACGGGACGGGCACATCGGCGTTGACGTGCTGGTAGGCCACCGTGATCGCGCTCTCAGCGGCGAAGGGCACCTGGCCGGTGACCATCTCGAACAGGCAGATGCCCGAGCCGTAGACATCGGATCGGGCATCTGCATCACCTCGCTCCACGTGCTCGGGGGAGAGGTAGGCGACCGTACCGATGATCATGCCCTGGGTCGCCGTGGAGGTGTTGCTCACGGCCCGGGCCAGGCCGAAGTCGGTGACCTTCACTCGACCGTCATCGGAGATGAGGATGTTCTCCGGCTTGATGTCGCGGTGCACGAAGCCTGCGTCATGCGCGGCGGACAGTGCCTCGAGGACGGGGTCGAGGATGGTGAGCGCCTGCTCCGGCGACAGGGCGCCGTAGTCGCGGAGGACATCGCGCAGGGTGCGCCCCGGGACGAACTCCATCGCGAGATACGGCAGTCCATCGGCCTCGCCCTGGTCGAAGACCCCGACGGCATGGGGGTGGCTGAGCTGCGCTGCAGCGCGCGCCTCCCGGCGGAAGCGGGTCACGAAGCCGGGGTCCTCCGCGAGGGCCGGGCTCATGATCTTGAGGGCCACCGTGCGGTCGAGTCGGGTGTCGAGGGCCTCGTAGACGGTGGCCATCCCGCCACGCGCGATGCGGTCGATGATCCGATACCGGCCGTCCACGAGGGTCCCGACGAGGGGGTCGGGCCTGCCCGACGGGACGGCGGAGCCGCCCCTATCGGGCTGGAGGGGGCCGGTCGGGGCTTCCATGATGGCCCGAGTCTAGGTCGGCGGGCTGCCCCATCAGGGGATGCGCGGATCCGGCGTGGCAGGTCGGGGGGAGGCTGGGCAGGATGGTCACGTGAGCCGTCGCGATGAGATCACCATGTCCGAGGCCGAGATCCGCACCTTCCTCGAGTCCGCGCGCACCATCATCCTCACCACGATCGGGCCGGATGGCGTCCCCGATCCCGTGGCGATGTGGTTCGTGCTGCGCGACGGTGAGATCTGGATGCGCACCTACGCCAAGTCGCAGAAGGTCGCCAATGCACGTCGCGATCCTCGGGTGGCCGTCCTGGTCGAGACCGGCGAGCGCTACGCCGAGTTGCGCGGTGTGCAGGTCTCTGGACGGCTGGAGCTCAGCAACGACCTCGACGTCATCTGCGACATCGCCGCGGCGCTTCTCGTGAAGTACGAAGGCCTGGATCCGGCGCACGTCGCGGCGGCGAAGGAGGCCTATCGGCCCACGGCGGTCAAGCAGGTGGCGATGCGCCTGGTGCCCGAGCGCACCGTGTCGTGGGATCACGCCAAGCTGGTCCAGGCCACCTGATGGAGCTTGAGCGCCTCACCTACCTCGGAGTGCTGCTCTTCATCTTCGTCGGGTCGGCATGGCTGGAAATCGCCCTGCGCACGCGCGTGCTGCGCCGCTGGAAGCGGCTGCTTCTCGCGCTGGCCATCCCCTTCACGCTCTTCGTCATCTGGGACATCTGGGCCATCGCCACGGGCCACTGGAGCATCGATCCGGACCGCACCGTGGGCCTCAAGGCCTTCGGGATCATCCCCGTCGAGGAGCTCATCTTCTTCGTCGTCGTCCCCCTGGCATCGATCCTCAGCCTGGAGGCAGTGAGGTCCGTCAGGGGCTGGCCCCTCGGCGACGAGGCGCCGGTGGATTCCGCAGGCGGTGACGCGCGATGACCTATACCCAGATCGGCATCGCGGTGGTCATCGCGGCGATCGTCACGGATGTCTTCATCCTGCGCACGCGGCTGGTGACGCGCAAGGGCTTCTGGGTGTCCTACGCGATCGTGCTCTTCTTCCAGCTCCTGACCAACGGCGTACTCACGCGATTGCAGGTCTTCCGCTACTCCGACGACGTCATCGTCGGCTACCAGCCCGATGCCGCACCCCCGTTCATCGGCAGCGGACGCATCGCCTTCCAGCCTTTCGAGGATCTCCTGATGGGGTTCGCCCTGTGCCTGCTGACGTGCGCGTTCTGGATCTACTGGGGACGTCGCGGAGTGCAGCGCACGCCCACGGCCGGCCCGCCGATCTGGCGCACGTGGGCCGCTCAGCGGCATGCGCGGGCGAGTGCCGGATCAGGCGGCACTGCTTCGTCAGGCAGCGTGGCGGCGCCGGGCTCGCCGAGCACGGATCCAAGCGGGGCCGGCGACGGCGAGGCGACGACGTAGCGGCACCGTCGCGCGCTTGTCGAAGACCTCGTAGTCGATGCGCTCCACCTCGTCGACGATGCCGCAGTAGAGGATTCTTGCGGCCTCGATGCACGGTTGCGAGTCGGCCGACAGCAGGGCGATCCCGGCACGCGAGCTCTCCTCTAGTGCCCGCACTCGCACGACCTGCTCGGCGAGAGCAGCCTTCACCGCGGGCGTGGCCTGACGGCGCTCGAGGACATCGCGGGTGACGCCGTGGGCCTCGAGCTCCTCCAGCGGCAGGTAGACGCGACCGCGCTGGAGATCCTCCCCGACGTCGCGGATGAAGTTGGCGAGCTGGAAGGCCACGCCGAGATCCTGTGCGCGCTCGTAGGCCTCGGGCGAGCTCGGCTCGAGGATCGGCACCATCTGAAGGCCGATCACCGCGGCACTGCCGTAGACATATTCGAAGAGGTCGTCGTACGTCGTGTATTCCGTGACGGTGAGATCCATCCGCATCGAGTGCAGGAAGGCCTCGAAGTGCTCGGTCGGGATCTCCCACGTGAGGACGGTGTCGACCAGGGCTCGGCCTACCGGATCGCGCGAGCGGCCACGCCGGATGTCGGCGAGGATCCCATCGCCCCAGCGGCCGAGCCAGTCGGCCTTCTCCTGGTCGGTCAACGTGGAGGAGAGGTCGTCGACGATCTCATCGGCGTAGCGCGCGAAGCCGTAGAGCGCGTGGACGTAGGGCCGCTTGCGCGGGGGGAGCAGGAGCGTGGCGAGGTAGTAGGTCTTGCCGTGCTCGGCGTTCAGTCGCTTGCAGCGCTCGTAGGACGCGCGCAGGGACGGATCCACGATGCCGGCGGCGTCCCACTCATTCATGGGTGCCGATCCTGCCACGGAAGATGCTCTCGTCCGCACGCGCCCGCTCGTCCGGTGAGGTGGGCAGCAGGCCGTGGCTCAGCGGGGCCCCGAGGACGAGCCGGCGCTCCCGCGGGCTGACGAGCAGCACGAGCCCGACGACCACGAAGGCGGCCACGATCGCCAGCCCGTCGCTGAATTCGAAGAGGTTGTCGGATGTCGAGCTCGACTCGGCCATGCCGTGCAGGGAGAACCCGGCGATCACCAGGATCGTGACGCGCAACTGCACCGGGCTCAGGCCGGTGACGGCGAAGAGCGGCAGGATCCACAGGAGGTACCACGGCTGGATCACGGGTCCGAGCAGCACGACGGTGAGGAAGGCCAGTGCTGCTCCGCGCACCGGACTGCGCCCCTCGGGCCGCAGGATCAACCACGCGACGATGCCCAGTGCGGCCAGCGTGCCGAGTGCACGGGTGATCGTGACGACGAATGCGTCGTCGATGGTGATGCCCGCCGCGGTGGTGAGCATTCCGATGAGCATGCCGATCGCCGTCGCGGGCGAGAGCCAGGTGCGCACCTCGCCGGGAGTGCCGAGCGCGGCGATCCACCCCGCCCCCACTCCCGCGAGCAGGCTGGCGATCGCGAAGACGCCGATGGTGATGACGAGTGCCAGGGCCCACGCGCGGATGCGCGCGAGCCAGCCCGACCCCAGACCTGCCCACACGAGTCCGATGAAGGGCAGTGCGAGCAGGGCGATGGGCTTGACCGCCGCCGCCAGGGCGATCGCGACGACGCCGAGCACCGGGGATCGGTGGGCCGCCCCGGGTGGGCCCTGCTGCCGGATGGCCAGGGCGAAGCCCATGACGATGAGCCCGATCATGAGTGCGTCGTTGTGCGCGCCGGCCACGACGTGCATGACGACCAGTGGATTGAGTACGCCGAGCCACAGGGCGGGTGCCGGGTTGATGCCGTGGGCGAATGCCAGTCGGGGGACGTAGATGACGAGCAGCGCGAGCCCGGCCAGTGCGGCGAGGCGGAAGACCAGGGCGCCGAGCGCGGGCTGCTCGGGAGCGAAGTTGGCGACTCCCCGCGCGAGGAGCAGCCAGAAGGGGCCG
>JAULZJ010000053.1:0-5291 GCA_032117435.1 Candidatus Nanopelagicales bacterium
GCGCGGGGGTCGATCGGGCCGTGGTGACGGTGGAGAAGGCCCTCGACCTCTATGGACCACCGGTCTATGTGCGCAAGCAGATCGTGCACAACAAGTACGTCGTGCATCGCCTCGAGGAGCGCGGCGCGGTCTTCGTCGAGGAACTGGACGAGGTGCCCCAGGGTGCGACGGTGGTGTTCTCCGCGCACGGAGTGTCGCCCACGGTCCACGCCGAGGCAGCCGATCGGCAGCTCAAGACGATCGATGCGACCTGTCCTCTCGTCACCAAGGTGCACTCGGAGGCCAAGCGCTTCGCCTCGGAGGGTATGCAGATCCTCCTGATCGGCCACGAAGGCCATGAGGAAGTCGTGGGCACGATGGGGGAGGCGCCTGAGGCGATGACCCTCGTCGAATCCCCGGCGGACGTCGACGACGTGCAGGTCGACCAGGGTCGACCGCTCGTATGGCTGTCCCAGACCACGCTGTCCGTCGACGAGACCCTCGAGACAGTAGGGCGCCTTCAGGAGCGATTCCCTCATCTGCAGAGCCCTCCTAGCGACGACATCTGCTACGCCACGCAGAACCGCCAGCTGGCCGTGAAGCAGATCGCCCGCGACTGCGACCTCCTCATCGTGGTCGGCTCCGGCAACTCCTCCAACAGCGTGCGCCTTGTCGAGGTGGGCCTCGAGGCGGGCGCGCGCACGGCATACCGCGTCGACAGCGTGGAGGAACTCGACGAGGCATGGCTCGAGGACGTGACGACGGTGGGACTCACCTCCGGCGCGTCCGTCCCCGAGGTGCTCGTCGACGGTGTCCTCGAGTGGCTGGCGCAGCGTGGCTTCGGGCACGTCGAGGAAGTCACGAGCGCGGAGGAGACTCTGGTCTTCGCGCTACCACCGGAGTTGCGTCGCGACCTCAAGGCAGCCGGTCAGGCGTAGGGCTTCAGCCTGCCGACGCTCGCCGCCGGCGCACCAGCACGATGACGAGTGCGATCAGGGTCGAGCCGAAGATCCAGATGGCGTTGGCGCCCAGCGTGGTGATGATCATGAAGGCCTCGCGGACCAGAAGGTCGCCGCTCGACGGCAACGTCAACTGTCCGGCAGTGATGGTGGCGAGGAAGAAGGCCAGCGGGGGCGCGATGACGGCGATCACCGCGTCCTCCCTGCGCACGACGAGTGCGCCGTAGACACTTGCCGCGAGCAGTGACACCCCGGTGAGCCAGCCGAGTTGAGTGCGCCCTACGACGAGTGCGTCTGCGAATCCCATAACGACGGTGATGCCAACAACGACAAGCCACACGCCTGCCGCGCGTACGCCGGGGGCGGCGTGGGCGCCGCGCCCAGATGCGGAGGACGACCCGGCCAGCGCGGAAGCGTCTGGCGCCATTGCGGGTGCGGCGCTGCCATGGCCATCGGCGTCCACGATGTCCGGACGCGGCGCGACCTCGGCGTACTCCAGGCTTGGGTCATCGGCGGTCAACGGCGTGGCCACAGCCGCGGCTACGGGAGCCGCCACCACCGCAGGGGCGACCACCGGAGGTGCCACAAGGGATTCGCCGCCACTGCCGAGAGTCACCGTGCGCAGGCCCACGGCCTGGTCGAGGGTCAGTGCCGGAACCGCCGCGTCGGCGGCGCCGCCCTCGGCGCGCAGGGAGCGGAAGAGGCGGCCTGTGCCTGCCGAAGTCTCGCTCACAGCGGCTAAGGCTACGGGACTGGCACGCCGCCGCCCGTCGGCGCTGGCTCGCGGGTCCGCTGGGTGATCGGCGGGATGTCGGGCAGAGGGGCGTCAGTGATGCCGTGCTCACCCAGTCTCCGTGCGGAGACGAGCACCCGGCCCTCGAGGGAGCCCACGAAGCGGTTGTAGTGGCTCACGGTGTTGTCGAGCGAGGAGCCCATGCGTCGCAGGTGGTCGAGCGCCACCCCCAGGCGCTCGTGCAACTCGCGCCCGAGCGCGTGGATCTCGCGGGCGTTGTCGGCGATCGACTCCCGCCGCCACACGTGCGAGACGGTGCGCAGCAGCGCGAGAAATGTCATCGGTGTCGCGAGGATGACCCCGCGAGAGAATGCCCTCTCCAGCAGTGCCGGATCCTCGCGCAAGGCAATGCCGAGGATCGACTCCGCGGGGAGGAAGAGCACCACCGCCTCGAGCGTGTCGTCGTAGCGGCGCCAGTACTCCTTGCTGCCCAGGCGCTCCGCGTGCTGAGCGACGTCGTGCGCATGGCGGGCGAAGAGCTCTGCACGAACTGCCTCGTCGGTGGCTGCCTCTGCTTCGAGGAGTGCGCCCAGGGGGACCTTGGCGTCGACGACGAGGGTACGACCCGCCCCCAACTCGATGACGAGATCGGGGCGCTGTACGCCGTCGTCCGTAGGGCGGCTGTCCTGCTCCGCGAAGTGGACTCGATCGAGCATGCCGGCGGCTTCGACAAGGCGACGTAGGTGTGCCTCTCCCCAGCGGCCGCGCATGTCGACGCGGCCGAGGGCGCTCGCGAGCTGACCCGCCTCGCGGCGTACGACCTCGGTGGCGGCCTCGACATGACGCACCTGCTCAGCCAGCTCAGCGCGCATGCCTGCCTGATCGGCGCGACGCAGTGATTCGGCCTCGTCGAGGCGACGAGCGAGGCGATCGAGGGCGGTCTCCACCGCCTCGAACTCGGGGGCGCGTGAGGGCAGGCCACGGTGGCCGCCGAAGCCACCCGCGTAGTGGCGCCCCACGAGCAGGCCGATGACGAGGGCCACAGCACCGAGGAGGGCGACGGCCAGGACGAAGGTGGCAGAGGTCATGACTCCACGATGGCAGGGGGGTCCGACGGGAGGTCCCGCTCCGAATTAGCCCACCGGGCCGGCCGCGCACTGGGCGAAAGCGACCGAGTTACTCTCTCCGTCCTGCTGGTCCCAAGCCACGGTCACACCCCCCGCCGTGTCGATCCCCACGCGCGAGTAGGCGGGGTTCGCACGCCAGCCGCGAATCTTCTGCGCGGTCTGCCATCGTCCCTCCGTGCGCACGGCTGCCATCAAGCCGGCAACGGTGCCGTCCCGGGGATCAGCGTCGCTCCAGACTCGCTCCCACACGACCGCGGCGACCCCACGTGCATTGACGGCTACGTGTGCGCGCTCCAGCTCGGCCGCATCGGTCGTCACGTCAATCCGCTTCGGCGTACTCAACGAGTCGATCGCCAGCCCGGAGGCCACCTTCAGGACGTTTTGCCCGGCTGCGCCATTCGTGGGACCAGTGATCCATGCGACGGTGAAGCTGTTTGTGCCACCCGTGGCTATCCCGCCGTTGAGGCTGTGGTGCTCACCGCGAGAAAGATCGACGGGGTCGATCCATGAGTTGTCGCGCTTGGTTGAGGCGGCGACCACCTGGATGGCTTGGGAGTCGCCACCCTGCTCCTGATCCCAGACCAGACCGATGCGACCTGACGCGGCCACGTCAATGGCCTTGTTGTCGGTCGACACATTGGCTGCCGAGACACGGCTCGCCTCGGACCACTCGCGGCCTCCGTCCGTGCTGATGGCCGACCAGACCGGGTTGGTGGTGGCGCCAACCTCGTCCCAGGCCACCGCGATCGTGCCGGCCCCGCCCATGGCAACCATGGGGTTTTCTGACTCGCCGTTTCCGAGACGGAAGAGCTTGCCCTTGGTTCCCTTCGAGTTCACCGCACGGCCCACGATGTAGGTGCCGCCTGTCGACGCGTTTTGGGTCCACACTGCTATCGAGCGCCCGGCTTCGTCGATCGCCACCTGCGGATAAAGCCCGAAAGCGCCTGGTTTCGTCAGGAGGATTCTTGGCTGCCACTTGCCCTTCGAATCGCGCAGCGCAGCGTACACACGCCCCTCGACACCCGCGTCCAAGGCGAAGACCGCGACGGCCTGGCCCCGCGAGTTCTGGTCTGTCGCGATGAGTTGCGGCCTCATGGAGGGGTTTGGCTGTGATGATGCCGTCCCAAGGTCTGTCGATGTGCGTCCATTGGAGTTGATGGCGCGGACATCGTTGCCGAAGTTGTAGAAACTGATGGCGGGCAGGCCGGGTCGACCTGACGCCACGGATGGCAGCCCTGCCGGGTCCGAGCCTGACAATCGAACCGGTGCGCTCCAGTCGCAACCGGGTGCGGCCTGTGCTGGCGACGCAAGGAGGAAGGTGCTGGCGAGAACTGCGGATGCCAAGGACGTCGGAATCGTGATGTGAGGGGCACGCATGTCGGGATCGTAGCGACCAGGAGGCGTCCTGGCGGGAATTGGCCGAGGGATCGCTGGCGCCCCACTGACCGCCTTGACCCTGGCGCCCTAGGATCAGGCGTCGTGGCACTCACCATCGGTGTTGTCACACCAAAGACGCCCAGGGCCTAACCGTCAGCGTCAGAGCGACCGAGAGAGAACGACTCGATCCCCACCGGGTCCGTCGTAGTCCGGCCACGTGTCGTCGCCGGACGCGGGGTCGGGAAGCCTGGTGAAGCCCATCGCAGCGTGGAAGGCGAGGGATGAGGTGTTGACAGGCGCGGTCACGGCCTTGACCGAGGTGCACCCACGTGAGCGGAAGTCATCGAAGGCTCGCTCGTAGAGACAGGCTCCCAGTCCGTCTCCGCGGTGGTCGGGATGCACGCCCACGAAGTGGATATAGCCGACCTTCGGGTCATCCTGGGATACGAATCCAACGAGGAAGCCGGCGATATCGCCGAACGACGTCTCTGCGACGGTCGACGTACCAGTGAAGTGCTGGAAGAACAGGCGGGGGAGGAGGTCCTGTATATTTCGGCCACCCCACCAGGTGTTGAGCACAGGGGCTATTCGTGCGTGATCTGCCTCGGTGGGTCTGCGCATCACGTACTGGTCCAGCGAAGGGTCGACGTCCGTCATGGTCGACTCCCTCGCCGCGTCACGACGGGATTGTAGGCCGCAATCCTTAAGCCGCGGCGGTGCTGGCCGCCGAGTCCTCCGTGCCGTTTCGCCACGCTGGCCTATCCATCACGATGGCAGAATGGTTCGGCAACGTGGCGCTCACCGTCGGTGTTGTTGTCTCCAAACTGCCAAATTTGCAGCACCTCCGCACACGGCGGTGATGCTCCCTAGCCCGTCGCACCGGAGCCGACAGGCCGGGGGTCATTTCCTTCGCCACTCGGTATCGGCTGAGACCGCCATAGTAAGTATTTGACCGATCGGTCTCAAATCGCTAGGTTGGGGCCGGTCGAAGGAAGGTGTGCTTGTGGGTCGACCGCCGCTCGTGGATCGTGACTCTGCGTTGGAGCGGATCATGTACCGCTTCTGGCGCACCGGCTTCCACTCCACGTCGTTGGACGATCTGCTCGAGGCCAGTGG
>JAULZJ010000054.1:0-2352 GCA_032117435.1 Candidatus Nanopelagicales bacterium
GGCGTGCTGCAGGGCCAGGCTGCCTAGGCCCTTCCGCACGACGTAGACCTCGAGGATGTCCTCGAAGGTGGGCGATGCGATCACGGCGCCGCGATTGCGCCTCAGGACGGCAAGGCCCTCGGCAGCGAGCAGGCGGATGCCCTCGCGCACGGGGCCGCGCGAAACGCCCAGCTCGGCGGCGATATCGGCCTCGATCAGCCGGTCTCCCGGTTGCAAGTTGCCCTCGAGAATCGCGTCGCGCAAGCGCTGGGCGACCATCTCAGCGGTGGAGGCGCCCACCAGCGGCTCCAGGCTCATCGGATTGCCCTCATCGGATTGCGCTCATCGCATCACGTCCGCTCCGGAGATCACGATCGTCTCGCCGTCGACGAAGCCCGCCATGCCGGAGCCGGTGAGCAGCCACACCCATTCGGCGATCTCGGCCGGCTGGGCCACGCGGCCCAGGGGGATGGAGGCTGCCGCTTCGGCCATGCGACCGGTCGCGGCGTTGCCCGGGGTGTCGACCCAGCCCGGTGCGATGCCGTTGACGCGGATCCCTCTCGGCGCGAGCTCGAGGGCGAGGGACTTCGTGAGCATGACGACCGCGGCCTTCGATGCGCCGTAGAGCAACTGTCCCGGTGACACCGTGAAGGCGTCGACGGAGGCGAAGTTGACGATCGACGAGCCCGGCTGCATCCGTGGCGCGCAGGCGGCCGAGACGTTCAGGATGCCGAGGACGTTGATGTCGAAGATGTGGCGGAAGTGATCGGTCGTGTACGTCGCAAGAGTGGTGGGCGGGTAGACGCCGGCGACATTGGCGACGGCATCGATCGGTTGATCGCCGAGTGCGTGGGCCAACGCCGACTCGATGGCCTCGCGATCGCGTACGTCGACCCGCGCGGGGTGGAAGCCGGGGCGGTCGTGGCCCATGTCGGCGCCGAGGTCGATGCCGATGACCTGCCAGCCGTGGTCGAGGTAGGCCTCGACCGTGGCATGGCCCATGCCGCTGGCGGCTCCCGTGACGACGGCCGTGCCCATGAACCCTCCGTAGCCTGATGAATTGTCAACAATCGACAATCGCGAGGCTAGCTATCCGGGGGCCTGCCGTCAAGGGACTGCCCGGTCACCCCGCGAGCTTGGCAATCGCGGTCTCGATCCGCCGCTGCCGCGTCTCGGGCTTCTTGGCCTCCTCGATGACGCGGACCTGCTCCCTTCGGCGTGAGTAGGAAAGGGCATCGAAGTCCTTCCGCACGCCGGCAGCCCGCATGGCCTTCGCGAAGTCGGCAGGCACCTCGACGGTGCGCTCGGCGGCGTCCAGGCTGAGATCGACGATGTAGTCATGGCCGGGGACGAGCCCGCCCTCGCGCATCTCCTTGTTGATCACCGTCATCCACTGGCCGCGGTAGAGCGAGATGCTCGTGCGGTACGTCGTGCCCCTGTAGGTGATGGCCAGAGGCACGCGGCTCCTGCCAGGGACGCCGCGGATCCTGTCGATCTGCTCCTGCGTCAGCACGATCGTCGCGGTGGTCTTGCCCGCGGGTGCGACGTACACCTTCATACGCATGACTCAGCCCTCCTCCAGCCAGCCCTTGGCCCGCTCGACGGCCCGGCGCCAGCGCCTATGGGCTGCCTCGCCGTCCGCCTGCGGGGTGAAGATCCGGTCGCTGCGACGCGTGCTCACCAGTTCGCTCTCCGCGCTCCACACCCCGGTGCCCAGGCCGGCGAGGAAAGCCGCCCCGAGGCCGGTGGTCTGCAGCTCCGCCGAGCGATCGACCGGGATGTGCACCTGGTCGGCCTGGATTTGGCACAGCAGGTCATTGGCTGCCGCGCCGCCGTCGACCGCGAGTGCGGCGAGCGTGACGCCGCCCTCACGCGCCATGAGATCCACGACGTCACGCACCTGGAAGGCGATCGCATCCAGCGTCGCGCGCACGATGTGTGCGCGTGTGGTGCCGCGCGTGATGCCGATGATCATGCCGCGCGCATAGGGATCCCAATCGGGTGCGCCGAGACCGGTGAGCGCGGGCACGAAGACGACACCGCCACTGTCGGGCACCGACTCTGCGATGGCCTGCGTCTGGCTCGCGCTCTCGATGATCTCGAGTCCGTCGCGCAGCCACTGCACCGCCGAACCCGTGACGAAGATCGCTCCCTCGAGTGCGTAGGTGAGCGAGCCATCCGGCCGGCCGAGAGCAACGGTCGTGAGAAGGCCTGAGTCGGTGGCGACCGCACGGTCACCGGTGTTGACGAGGAGGAAGGACCCGGTGCCGTAGGTGCATTTCGCCGACCCGGGAGCGAAGCCCGCCTGGCCCACGAGCGCCGCCTGCTGGTCGCCCGCGATCCCGGCGATGGGGATGTCGAGACCGAGGAAGG
>JAULZJ010000055.1:0-4777 GCA_032117435.1 Candidatus Nanopelagicales bacterium
CCCGGAGTCCTCATTGCCCTGTCGGACCTGTCCGACATCAGATCGCGCGGCATAGTGCAGTGCGAGCACCATTGTCACCTCTGCAACTGCAGGGTCGTGCGTCCGATGCGCAGGGGCACTCCGGGCGGCAGGACGGTCGGCGACGTGATGCGCGTGCGATCGATCCATGTGCCATTGGTGGATCCGAGGTCCTCGACTATCCACCCGTCATCACCGGGATAGACGCGTGCATGACGACTCGATGCGTAGTCGTCATCGATCACCAGGGTGGAGTCAGGTGCGCGACCGATCGTGACCTGCGCCGTGCCGAGCGGGATGACCGTCGAGGCGAGCGGCCCTTCGACGACGACGAGCGATGGCCCAGACCTCGCGTGCTTGGACGCCTTGGGCTGCCGGGCCGGCTTTGGCGGCTTCGCGGGCTTCGCTGGCCGGGTGCTCGAGCGAGCAGTGGTGGGCTGTGCCTCGCGAGGCTGCATCAGATCGCGCCGCAGGGCGATCACGGTGATGATGATGAAGAGCCAAAGCGCGCCGAGGAACGCCAGCCGCAGCAGCGTTAGGGCGAACTCCGTCACGACGTCAGCCTGTCCGGTAGGTGATCGACGTCGCTCCGATGAGGATCACCGATCCATCCACGAGTGCTGCCTGGCCGACTCGAGTGCCATCGATGGTCGTGCCGTTGGTGGAGGCCAGGTCCCGGGCGAGTGCCGGCGTGCCCAGCACCACCTCGCAGTGGTTGCGCGAGACACCAGGATCCTCAATGCGGATGTCGGCATCGTTGCCGCGACCAAGACGGGTCACGGCCCGGACGAGCGGGTACGCCGTGCCACCGATCTCGAGGTAGGGCTGTCCGGGCAATGCGTCGGATGCTGTCGCAGACACGACTGCCGCGCGTGCCTCGGAATGTACGCGGAAGATGCCGGTGTCGAGCGAGTCGTCCAGGCCCAGACGGACCTCCGCCGGTCCCAGTAGGGAGTAGCCCTGCTCGGCGGCGTACTCGGTCACGACGGTGGCGAGCTCGGCCTGCAGGGCATCGCGATACACGCTGAGGCGCTCGTTGTCGTGCGGTGACAGGTCGAGGATGAAGACGTTCGGGGTCACGGTGCGCCCACGGGCCACGATCGCGGCCCGGTCATCCATTTCCTTCTGGAGCGCCGCGGCGAGCTCGACGGGCTGGACCTCCGCCTTGAAGGCCTTGGCGAAGGCCCCGTTAACCATGCGATCGAGGCGGTCTTCGAAGCGATCCAGGAGGCCCACCAGTGAATGGTACGGCTCGTACTAGCGCGGAGCTCGTATCCGGGGGATGAAGCCGCTCACATGGTCCGCGTAGTCGAACCACGCCACGCCGTGCCGCTCCGCCAGGAGGCGGTCCTCCCAGAAGGCTTTCGCGTAGAAGAAGACGGCCATCGCCACCAGGAGGACCACCTGTAAGAGCGAGCCGACCGCGAACGTGAACCCCAGACCTGCGATGAGGATGCCGACATAGACGGGGTGGCGCACGACGGCATAGATGCCGCCCGTGCGCAGTGCAGCGCCCTCTTGTGGGACCGGTGTCGGCGTCAGCGCTGCGCCGAGGCTGAGCAGCGCGATGATGACGAAAGCCAGCCCGGCGACCATGAGGATGATTCCGAGGACGTCGAGGAAGTCGGGTGGTGCGAAGAGGCTGCGACGCTTGGGGAGGACCAGGAAGGTGATGATGAGTGCGACCTGCATGGCGACGAGGGCCCATCCGATGCCGCGGTTGCGTTGGTCGATCTCCATCGACGGACCGCGGTCATCGCTCACGAGATCATTGTGGCCCACGGCTCTGACGTGCTCAGCGCATGGCCTCCGCTTGGGCCACCGTCCGCAGGTGGATTTCCCTCATCCCCTCGTCACCAAGTCGCGCATCGTATGTGGGGGCTCCCGACAGCACAGCGTCGAGATATCGCCGGTCCGCGTCAAGTCGTGCCATCGGGTCATACGACGGGGTCCCGTGCCCCGGGACGAGCACATCGACACGTGCAACCACGGGCGAGAGGCGGTCGAGACCGTCGAGATAGAGGGCGAGGTCCGGCTCGTCCGCGTCGGGGTAGGGGAGTTCGACGTCGCTGAGCATGTCGCCTGCAAGCAGCACGCGCGCGTCGGGCAGCTCCACCGCCAGGTGACCGCGTGCGTGGGCATCGTGCTCGTGCAGCTGGATGTCGCGCCCACGCAGGGCTAGCCCGGTCGACAGGATGCCCCGGACGCGACCGGCAAGCGCGACGAGGTCGTCGGGGATGTCGCCGATGAGCGGCTGGATGAGGGCATCGCGCTGGTCCTGCCACTGGGCAGCGGCCCATGGACTCGTCCAACGTGGGACATCCCCGAAATCCGGATGCCACAGGACGTGGTCGTAGTGCACGTGGGTTGCCAGACCCGCCGTGCAATGGACGTCCAGACTCTCCATCAGGGGACGGACACCGGCCAGCTCGTCTGCATCCCAGGCAGGATCGACGACGAGGGCCTCGTCCTGTGCGATGACGATGGTGGAGGTCGTCGCGTATCGCCGCGATGTCATGACGTGCACGCCACGGGCCACTTCGATGGCCACCCGCCCCTTCACGGAGCGCCTGACACCCGGTCTAGTGCGTTGATGTCGGTGCTCGTGAGTCGCAGTGAGGTGGCCTCGATGAGCGCGGGCAGCTGATCCACGCGGGACACGGAGGCGATCGGCGCCGCGACCGTGGGCCGGGTGAGCAGCCAGGCGAGGGAGACCGTCGCGGGGGCGACGCCGTGCCGATCGGCGACCACCCGGACGACATCGAGGATCTCCTCATTGCCGGGCGTCCGGAATTGGCCCACCGTGGCACCGCGCGCAGCTGATCCCACGGTATCGGCGTACTTGCCGGTGAGGAAGCCGGCGGCGAGTGGCCAGTAGGGCAGGCAGGCCAAGCTCTCTTTCTCGCAGAGGTCCTGGAGGGGTCCTTCGAATTCATCGCGCATGACGAGGCTGTAGTGCGGCTGCACTGCGCAAAACCGGGCGAAGCCCTGCTCGTCGGAGATCCGCAGGGCCTCTGCAAGTCGTTCGGCCGAGTAGTTCGATGCGGCGATGGCCCGCACGCGTCCTGCCTCGACGAGCTCCGTGAGGGTCCGCAGCGTCTCCTCAAGCGGAGTGCTCGGATCATCGGCATGGCAGTAGTACAGGTCGACGTAGTCGGTCCCCAGGCGTCGCAGGGATCCCTCAATTCCATCCATGATCTGACGGCGCGTGAGTCCGATGTTTCCTGGAAACTTGCCGACCTTGGTGCAGATGACGACCTCGGACCGATTCCCTCGATCCCGCATCCACCTGCCGACGATCTCCTCTGACTCGCCACCTGTGCACCCCGGAGCCCAGTGCGGATAGGAGTCCGCGAGATCGACGGCGTTGCCACCTGCCGCGACGTAGGCATCGAGGATGTCGTACGACGTCGCCTCGTCGGCCGTCCACCCGAAGACATTGCCGCCCAGGACGAGGTGCGTGATCTCCAGCGCCGATGTGCCGAGGCGAACTCGCGGGACGTGGGGCATGAGCGCATCCTAAGTCCGTTGCGACACGCTTCGGAGAGATCGAAGAGTAGCGACATCCTCGCTACGGTGTGGACGGGAGGAAACATGTCTAAGGAAGCGGATCGTGTGAAGGAGGATGAACGCGCCATCGCGGGTTGGTCGGTGTGGCGCATCGCCCGAATGGCAGCGTCACTCTTCGTCCTCATGACGGCGGCGTACTACCTGATCGTCGCGTTCGACAACATCACCAATCCGGTCAATCCGAGCGCGAGCAACTGGCCCTTCGTGCAGGGGGTGCTCAGTGGCGATGGCGTTCCCGCGGACAGCGGCTTCCAGTGGCGCTTTATCGATGCGACATGGTTCCAGGTGATCAGCTACATCGGCATCATCTCGGGAGAGGCGATCACCGGTCTTCTTCTGCTTATCGGCGGCATACTCGGCCTACGCCAGACGGCTGCCTGTCCTCGTTGGGGCAGGGCGCAGAAGTGGACCTACGCGGGTGGCACTACGGGCCTGCTCGTCTTCTTCTTCGGCTTCACCACCGTCGGCGGCAATTGGTTCATCATGTACCTCAATTCCAAGTGGAACGGCCTCGAGCCGGCCTTCCAGAACTCGGTGATGACAGCTCTCATGATGATCTTCGTCACCGGAGTCCTCATCGGGGGCCACCTCGCGCCGGAGCACCGCGACCACATCGACTGACGAAGGCCGCCTTAGGCTCACCTGCCCTCTGGATGTACCCTCATCTTCGCCCTGGCAACAGGGCAAAGCGCGAGTGGCGGAATAGGCAGACGCGCACGGTTCAGGTCCGTGTGCCCGAAAGGGTGTGGGGGTTCAACTCCCCCCTCGCGCACCCGTCTGATGTTTTCGCATCTCCCAATTTCTATCTGCGAAACCCAAACGCGGATCCATTTCGCCCATGAGGGCGATTGTGTCTGCCTTGGCGCAGTCGCAATCCCATGGACGACCGCATGATGTGCTCCTATGCTGGCCCCGCGAGGGGAGGACCGATGCACCCGGTGCTGTTCAGCGTCGCGGGTCGGCCGGTCGGCACGCACGACGTGTTCGTCGCACTCGCAATCCTGGCCGGCGTGGCCGTGTTCATCGCCGAGACCCGGCGCCGACGTATGTGGGACGAGCGCCTGATCCCGGTCATCGTGGGCCTGGTTGTCGGCGGCGCACTGGGCGCGCGGGCCGCCGAGGTGCTCGACGCCATGCTGCAGGGCGGTGTCGGAGCGCTCGCCTGGGCGTGGCAGGAAGGCGGGCGCAC
>JAULZJ010000056.1:0-2655 GCA_032117435.1 Candidatus Nanopelagicales bacterium
CCGGCGCCAGCGCCTATGGGCTGCCTCGCCGTCGGACTGAGGGGTGAAGACGCGATCACCGTGCCGAGTGCTCACGAGATCGGCCTCCTCGCTCCACACCCCGGTGCCCAAGCCGGCGAGGAACGCCGCTCCCAGGCCGGTGGTCTGCAGCTCGGCGGAGCGGTCGACGGGGATGCGCACCTGATCGGCCTGGATCTGGCAGAGCAGGTCATTGGCCGCCGCGCCACCATCGACCGCGAGGGCGGCGAGCGTGACGCCGCCCTCGTGCGCCATGAGATCGACGACATCGCGGACCTGGAAGGCGATTGCCTCCAGCGTCGCGCGCACGATGTGCGCGCGTGTCGTGCCGCGCGTGATGCCGATGATCATGCCGCGCGCGTACGGATCCCAATCCGGTGCACCGAGCCCGGTCAGTGCGGGGACGAAGACGATGCCACCGCTATCGGGGACCGATTGCGCCAGTGCCTCGGTCTCGCTCGCGCTCTCGATGATCCCGAGGCCGTCGCGCAGCCATTGCACGGCCGAGCCGGTGACGAAGACGGCGCCCTCCAGTGCGTAGGTGAGCGAGCCATCCGGGCGCCCGAGGGCCACGGTGGTGAGGAGGCCGCTCGATGTGGTGACCGCGCGGTCCCCGGTGTTGACGAGGAGGAAGGAGCCCGTGCCGTAGGTGCACTTGGCTGACCCGGGCGCGAAGCCCGCCTGGCCCACGAGCGCCGCCTGCTGGTCGCCCGCGATCCCGGCGATGGGGATGTCGAGCCCGAGGAAGGTCGCGGGATCCGTGCGCGCGATCTCGCCGTACGACGGCACGATCTCGGGCAGGGCATCGAGGGGCACGCCGAGGATGCTCGCCAACTCGGGACTCCACTGACCTGTGCGGATGTCGAAGAGGAGCGTGCGCGACGCATTCGTCGGATCGGTCACGTGATGCAGGCCGCGTGTCATGCGCGCGATGAAGTAGGAATCGACCGTGCCAATCGCGACGCGGCCTGACGTGACCTGCGCCCAGGTCGTCGGATCGTTGTCACGGACCCATGCGACCTTGGTGCCGCTGAAGTACGGGTCCAGGCGCAGGCCGGTGAGCTCGGTGACGCGCGCTTCGTGACCCGCGGTGCGCAGGTCGTCGCACATCGCCGCGGTACGCCGGTCCTGCCACACGATGGCACGGCGCGGTGCACCCAGGGTTTCGCGATCCCAGAAGCACACGGTCTCGCGCTGGTTGGTGATCCCGACAGCGGTGGGCGCCTCGGGTGAGGCGGCCAGGGCCTCGCGGGTCGCCTCGAGCGTGGCGGCCCAGATCTCACCGGGGTCGTGCTCCACCCAGCCGTCCTGCGGGAAATGCTGGGGGAATTCGCGGTAGCCCCGGGAGAGGATCCGCGCATCGGATCCCACGAGCAGGGCGGTGACGCCGGTCGTGCCGCAGTCGATGGACAGGATCGCCATGGCGAGACCCTAGTCCCCGGCGCGGGGGGATCGGCTAGGCTTCTGCACACGCTTACATACCTGCCATCCCCCAGAGCCAGGAGTTCCCATGCGAGTCGGAGTGCTCACCGGCGGCGGCGACTGCCCCGGTCTCAATGCCGTCATCCGCGCCGTTGTCCGCAAGGGCGTCAAGGAATACGGCTTCGACTTCGTCGGCTTCCGCGATGGCTGGAAGGGCCCGCTCGAGGGCCTGACGAGGCCACTCGATATCGCTGACGTGCGCGGCATCCTCCCGCGTGGTGGCACCATCCTGGGCTCATCGCGCACCAACCCGATCAAGGTCGAGGGCGGGGTCGAGCGCATCGAGCGCAATCTTGCCGACATGGGAGTGGACGCACTCGTTGCCATCGGCGGTGAGGACACCCTCGGTGTCGCCACGAAGCTCGCCGAGCACGGCCTCCCCGTGATCGGCGTACCCAAGACGATCGACAACGATCTCAACGCCACCGATTACACCTTCGGCTTCGACACCGCCGTGACCATTGCGACAGAGGCCATCGATCGCCTGCACACCACGGCCGAGTCGCACCATCGCGTCCTCGTCATCGAGGTCATGGGCCGCCACGCTGGCTGGATCGCGCTGCACTCCGGCATGGCCGGAGGGGCCAACGTCATCCTCATTCCCGAGGTGCCCTTCGACCTCGATCAGGTGTGCGGCTGGGTGGAGCAGCGCTTCCAGCAGCAGTACGCACCCATCATCTGCGTCGCCGAGGGCGCGCTGCCCAAGGACGGCGACCTCATCACCAAGGACGCCACGGTCGATGCCTTCGGTCACGTCAAGCTGTCGGGGATCGGCGACTGGCTCGCGGGCGCGATCGAGCAGCGCACCGGCAAGGAGTCGCGTGCCGCGGTGCTCGGCCACATCCAGCGAGGCGGCTCGCCGACCGCCTTCGACCGCGTCCTCGCGACTCGCTTCGGGCTCAATGCCATCGACGCGGTGAAGGACGGCGACTCAGGCAAGATGGTCGCCCTGCGCGGCACCGATATCGTCCGCGTCCCGCTCCAGGACGCGACCGGCGAGCTCAAGACGGTGCCGCTGGCCCGCTACGAGGAGGCGGCGGCCTTCTTCGGCTGATCGGCTTCCCCTTACTCTTGCCCCATGTCCTCCGCGATCACCTGGCCCGACCTGCCCGCTGCCCAGCAGCCGGTATGGCCTGATGAGGCCGCCCTGCAGGC
>JAULZJ010000057.1:0-6298 GCA_032117435.1 Candidatus Nanopelagicales bacterium
TGCGTCCCCTCGTCCAGCCCGCAGAGCGGGGCTTCGATGGCGGTAACCACGTGCTGGATGCGGCGCCCGCGGGTGAGCTGGCGTGCCGCGTGGTCGGCCAGCAGCCCGTCGAAGGCCCCGCCGGCGAACTGTCCGAGGCGCCCGCCTCCGGGCGTGAAGGCGACAGCGTCGTTGCTGACGACGGGGGCGATCATCCACGCCACGTCGGCACGAGTGCCCGAACGAGCGCATGCGGAGACACTCAGGGCGACGTCATACACGTTCCCGAGTGTACGGCGGCCCGACGAGGGTCACCACCGGCGATCGACGAGGCGCCGCCCGAGCGCATGCATCCGATCCATCGCCTCGGCGACGGCATCGTCGCCGGGCTCCCATGTGGCGATCGCCGCGTAGGAGATGGCCTCGCTGGGGTTCCACGCCAGGCCCACGTCGGCGCGAATGCAGGCGTCGGTCCCGGTCTTGCTCCACAGGCGCAGTCGGCCGTCGACGTGGGCGAGCGGATCGAGTCGGAAGGGTGCTGCGACCATGCTGAGATCGACGCCGGTGAGCAGCCATCGCTCGACCAACTCGGCCGCGCTCGCACTGATACCCGCCTGGGGCGCGCCCGCCGCGGCGAGGTGGATGCGCCGGGCAACCTCGGCGAGTTCACGCGCTGTGCCGGTCGAGAGCGTCGAGGGCTCTGCCGATGTGCGCGCAGAGCGGACGCGGTCGTGCAGGCCACTGTCGATGCAGCCCAGGGCGCGTGCCCGCTTCGCCACTGACTCCAGTCTCACCAGATCGAGCAGGACATTGGTGGCCCAGTTGTCGCTGACCGCAGCGATGAGGACGCAGACATCGACCAGGGGCATCTCATCCTGCGCGAGGTGCTGCCACAGCCCCGAGTCGGCGACCGCGAGGCGGGGATCCCGGAGGACCACCTGAGCCGCATCGAGTCGCCCGTCGACCATGCGCTCCGCGGCCTCGCAGAGGAGGAGCAACTTGCCGATACTGGCGGTAGGCAGCACCCTGTCGGCGTCCATGTGAGCCAGGATCGTGCCGTCGACATCCATCACACAGTGCGCCCACGTCAACGACATGGGCGCATCCTAGGAATGGCTAAGTACGAACGCTTCTCCATCGGACCTCCGGTCCAATACCCATGGCCCTTGCGAGGGTGCAATGGTTAGCGCGTTCGCCACCAGGCACTTGTTCCCGCGGACAAACCCCTGGGCGCTCGTGCGGACCTAGGGATGATTCGCATCCCGGTGAGCCCACCCGACACGCCTGAGTCAGAAATGTCCGACCGCGCGCAGCGACTAGGGGCCTTTGACATCCGTTCCTTCAGACCAACGCCCCCAGGGGTGTTCTCCCCTTAACCGGCCGCGAGGGCAGCCTCAGGCGACCCCGATCTCCACCTTCTTCCCGTAGGTCGCCGTCTCCATGTCCATGAAGCCGGTGAAGGACACCGCGTCTGCGAAGGGCAGGATCTGCGTGCCCCAGAAGCCGCCGAATCCATTGGCGCGGTCGATCCAGTAGTACAGGTTGGCAAGGCCAGCCCAGCCGATCGCGCCAGCCGGGCGTCCCGTGGGAGCGTCTTCGTCGTTGATCATGAAGGTGAACGACCACGACTTCGACAGGCCAGGGAAGAACTCGGCATCATTGGACAGCCACGGGATGACACCCGGCAGCATGACGACCTTCTGGTGATCCTGGAGGCCGTTGGTGACAGCGGCTTCGACGGTTTCCTTCTTCAGCACGCGCCCGTTCGGGCCCGTACCGTCGTTGAGCCACATCCGGATGAACTTCATGTACTCGCCGACTGTCGAGTAGAGCCCGTGCCCTCCCATATGGACATCGGGCTCCTGCGTGAGGACGAGGTCAGGCTGAGGGGTCAGGGATCCATCAGCGTTGCGCAGATGCATGGTCGCGCGCCGGTCCGCCATGGAAGGGGACATGACGAAGGCGATGTCGACCATGCCGAGGGGCTCGAAGACTCGCTCGCGCATGACTTCACCGAGGCGCTGGCCTCGAACGCCCTCGACGACCTGGCCCGCCCAGTCGATGTTGGTGCCGTACTCCCACTTGTCGCCCGGATCAAAGAGCAGCGGCGTCTCGATTGAAGCCCGCGAGGCGGTGATGACACTCGGCTGTCCGTGATTTTCGGCCATACGGTTGTAGTTCTCATTGAAGAAGTCGTAGCCGAAACCGGCCGTGTGCAGCATCAGCATGCGGGTTGTGATATCCCGCTTAGGGGGTCGCAGGACGGGATTCCCGTCGCCGTCGAACCCATCGAGCACCTGGAGCCGACCGATTTCAGGCGCGAAATTCTTCGCGGGCGCATCGAGATCCAGCAGACCCTCCTCGACGCATTGCATGACGCAGGTTCCCGTAATCGCCTTCGTCGTGGAGAAGATCGCGAAGACCGAGTCAGTCGTCATGGGGACTCCGGTGCCGAGGTCGCGCACGCCACGTGCGCCCTCGTAGACGTTCTCCGATCGGTCCGTCACCATGGCGACGACACCGGGGACGCGGGGCTCGCTGTCGACGACACCGTCGAGGACCGCATCAAGATCCTGGGAAAGACTCATCACTGCCTCCAGGGGCGGCCAGAGGTTGGGGGAGAAGGGCCACCCTGGCGCGAGCGTAAGGCGAAGGGACAGCAGGCGCTCCCTTTTCCTGAAAATCCAGATGGCTGCGGGCTCTTGCAGGAGAGTTCACCAACGAGACAACGATGCGTGAGGAATGGAGGCACGATCATGGCCGATGTTGAGTTGATCCCCGGGGGCTCGTTGCAGACGAAAACGCCAGAGGAGGGACGCCAACTCGCGATGAAGTTGGCCCGCATGATCATCAAGGTCACGCAGCCTGATGCCGATGAGCGCAATCGCCAACGTGAGATCTACTCCACGGAGCCCAGCATGATGATCGCCCTGGGGCAGACCGTAGCCATCGAGTTCGCGACCATCGCGGCAGCCAACGACTACTGGAAGTAGCCGTTGCGGCAGACCAGTAACCCTCTTTGGGGCAGTCGGTCTCGCATCGGCCTCAGACGACTAGGTCATCGCATCCGGCATCAGTGAATCGTGCTTCCTGTCTCCTTCTGGGCTACGCGCCAGTCTCAACCTCGGATCAGGATGAGGCCCTGCAACTGGATGCGCTGACCAAGGCCGGCTGCGACCGAGTCTTCACCGACCGGGCCTCCGGTGCCATGCCTGACCGGGAGATGTGGTGGCCACGTGGCGCCTTGACCGGCTGGGCCGATCGCTGCGGCATGTGATCGACACGGTGCGCCTACTCGAGCACCGAGGCGTGGGTGCCCTGCTCGTGGCCGCTGACATTCTCGGGAACGACCCGACCGTCTTAGCCAAGATTTACGCCCACCTGTACAACAGCGACAGACGTGCCGCCGTGGACGGCCTGGGTATCCGCTTGGCCCCAATGGACGGCCTGCGCGCGCAGCAGTTGTGAACAATTGCGAAGAAGTGGGCGCGACCGCGAAGTACCGCGTCTCACCGCACCGGCATCTCGCCACGTCCTACGCCGTACAACCTGTCGGGCTGACAGGATTTGAACCTGCGACCCCTTGACCCCCAGTCAAGTGCGCTACCAAGCTGCGCTACAGCCCGCCGCCCCGCAGTCCCAGTCACCTGGCTTGCGGGAACCGCAGGAGCCTATCCGAGACTCCGCGCGCTGCAGGAGCCAGGTCAGCGTCGGCGACGCTTCTCGCGGATGCGCAGGTTGATGCGAATCGGCGTACCCACGAAGCCGAACTCCTCGCGCAGGCGGCGCTCGATGAAGCGTCGATAGCCCGCTTCGAGGAAGCCGGTAGTGAACAGGACGAAGGTCGGCGGCCTCGTGCCGCTCTGCGTGCCGAAGAGAATACGCGGCTGCTTCCCGCCACGCAGAGGGTGCGGGTGCGCGGCGACCAGCTCGGCGAGGAAGGCATTGAGCCGCGAGGTGGGGATCCGCGTCTCCCATCCCGCCAACGCCTCATCGAGCGCGGGGACGAGCTTGGCCATATGACGCCCGGTCATCGCCGAGACGTTGACGCGCGGAGCCCATCGCACCTGCACCAGGTCGCGGTCGATCTCGCGTTCGAGGTAGCGCTGACGCTCCTCGTCGACGAGATCCCACTTGTTGTAGGCGATGACGAGTGCGCGGCCCGTCTCGATCACGAGTGACAGGAGGCGCAAGTCCTGCTCGCTGATCGGCTCAGAGGCATCGACGAGGACAAGTGCAACCTCGGACTTCTCGATGGCTGCGCGCGTGCGCAGGCTCGCGAAGTACTCGTGGCCGCTGGCCTCCCGCACGCGTCGACGGATACCGGCCGTGTCGACGAACCACCACTCGCGATCGCCGAGGACGATGAGCTCATCCACGGGATCGACCGTCGTACCGGCCACCGAGTCGACGACGACCCGCGACTCGCCAGCCAGCTTGTTGAGCAGGGAGGACTTGCCCACGTTGGGACGGCCGAGCAGGGCCACGCGACGCGGACCGCCGCCGCGCTCACGGCCCTGGCCTTCCTCGGGCAGCAGGGCGACGACCTCGTCGAGGAGATCACCGCTCCCCCGGCCGTGCAGCGCCGAGACGGCGTGCGGCTCACCGAGGCCCAGGGACCATAGGGCCGCGGCATCCGCCTCGGTCCGGGCATCGTCGACCTTATTGGCGACGAGCAGCACGGGCACTCCCGCCTTGCGCAGCACGCGCACGACCGATTCGTCTGCGTCGAGAGGCCCCACCGTCGCATCGACGACGAGGAGCACGACGTCGGCATCGTTCATGGCGCGCTCCGCCTGGGCGGCGATCTGGGCGGCCATGCCGCGCACGTCTCGCTGCCACCCGCCCGTGTCCATGAGCAGGAAGCGGCGGCCATTCCATTCGGACTCATAGCTCACGCGGTCGCGTGTCACTCCGGGTACGTCCTCCACGACGGCTTCGCGCCGGCCGAGGATGCGGTTGACGAGGGTCGACTTGCCCACATTGGGACGACCCACGACGGCGACGACGGGCAGCAGGGTGTCGTCTGGCCTCGCATCGAGGTCGAGTTCGTCGATATCGCCGAATTCGGCGACTGCAGCCGCGCGGGCCGCGGCCACCAGCGCATCGACCCCCGCGCCCTGGTCCTCGTGAGGGTCATCGATCCAGGGAGCATCGTCAGCGACGACGTGGAGGTCCGTATCCGGCAGGGCGTCGTCGGGGGTCACAACGCACCATTGTCCGGTGCGGGCCCACCCGGCTGCCCAGCACCCCTTGCCGGGAGCTGGGCACTGTCGACCGCCGATGTCTCCTCGGAGCGCCCCATCCGCACACGGGCGACGGCGGCGTGGTCGGCGACGCGCTGGCGGATCGTCTCGGCGACGTGGAGGATGTCGGCGCGGGACAGCGCGTCGGCCGGTGGCGCCACCATCCAGGGCTCACCGACGACGACGTCGACGCGGGCTCGCCAGCGGGGCGGGTCCCCCGGATGCCGACCCGAGCTGCCGAGCACGGCGACGGGGAGGATCGCGGCACCCGACCGTGCGGCGAGCAGTCCGGCCGCACGCTCCCTGCCCTCACCTGCCCACGCCCCAACTGCGCCGCCGGCCTGGAGTCGAGCCACGGCCTCGCGCAATCCTGTGCCCGGATCGTGCTCGGCGACGATGATCCGCCCCGGCAGTCTGCCGCCGAGCGCCGTCAGGCCCCCGGGATCCACCAGCACGTCGACGGGACGCGGCAGACAGGTCGCGATGACCGTGGCATCGAGGAAACCCTCATGCGTGGCCACCACGAGGAGTGGTCCGCGCCTCGGGCATCGGTGGACGCCATGCAGATGGAGGCGGTATCCCCATCGCATGACGGGGGCGATGACGTTGCGCGCGGTCGCACCCGCGCTCATGCCGGCTCCGGGAGTGCGTCGATGACCGCCTGGATCACCTCGTCCAGGGTGCGATCCGTGCCGTCGATGACGACCGCGTCGGCTGCCTGCTGTAGCGGGGATACGGCCCGCGTCGAGTCGAGCTGATCCCGCGACTCCAGGTTGGCCTGCGCCACGGCGACATCCGGATGACCAGCGGCGGCGCTGGCATGGTCGAGCCGCGCGGCCTCCTCCTGCGCGCGCCGAGCCGCGCGGGCGTGGACATCGGCCGTGAGGTAAACCTTGAGATCGGCGTCCGGGAGGACCACCGTGCCGATGTCGCGACCCTCCATGACGACGCCCGTGTCAGCGGCCAGCGCCGCTGCGACGAGATCCCGTTGCCCCTGGACGAGTCGAGCACGCACCTGCGGCACGGCCGCCACGCGACTTACGGCATCGGCGACAGCGCTCCCGCGGATCGAC
>JAULZJ010000058.1:0-5156 GCA_032117435.1 Candidatus Nanopelagicales bacterium
GGCGGCCCTCGGCGAACCAGCCGAGGCGCTCCATATCCATGTCGCGCGCCTTCTGGCTGATGATGTGCGAGGGATCGCTCGACTCGTGCTTGCGCAGCTCCTTGAGCTTGTAGAAGGTGTGCGACAGGGAGCCGGTGGCGATGATGATGACCTTACGGTCGCTGGCGGCGACCGCCTGGCCGATGGCGCGGCCCGCGCGCAGGAAGTCGTCGGTCTCGCCGGTCTGGCAGACGCTCATGGAGATCCAGCGCTTGTCGAGGCCCTTGCCGAGGTAGCTCCACAGGTTGAGCGAGGGGTAGTAGAGCGGGAGGTACTCATCGTCGATGGCGGTGATCCACGTGCCGTTGGGCTCACCGCGGGCCGCGATCGCCTCGGCGAGCTCGGGGTCGCCGCGCCATTCGTACGGGATTCGGCACATCCCGCGCGGCAGCTCCTCGGCCGTGAAGAGGCCGGCACGGCGCGCATGCGACGTCACGACGAACTCCACGGTGGTGAACCAGTGCGAGTCGAGCACGATGACCGTGTCGTAGTCGAGGGTCTCGAACTTCTCCTCGCGCAGCCGGTTGAGGCCGGTGACGATCGAGATCTCGCGCCCGTCGTTGAGCTCGTAGCGGACTTCCTTGGGCAGCATGATCGTGGGCACATGCGACAGCAGGCCCGCGGCGACGATCTCACCCATGGCTACCTCCAACCGTTCGGCGAATAGCAGGTGTTCTTGACATCAGCGTAGAAGTCGAAGGACCACACGCCGCCCTCGCGTCCGATACCGGACTTGCGGGAGCCGCCGAAGGGCGCGCGCAGGTCACGGACGAAGAAGCAGTTGACCCAGACCGTGCCCGCGACGAGTTGACTCGCGATGCGCTCGGCGCGCGGGCGGTCACCGCACACCAGCGTCGCGGCGAGGCCGTAGTCGGTGCCGTTGGCCAGGGCGATCGCCTCATCCTCGGTGTCGAAGGTCTGCATGGTGAGCACGGGGCCGAAGACCTCCTGCGTGAGGATCTCCGAGCCGGCAGGGGCACCGGTGATGAGCGTGGGGGAGTAGTAGAAGCCACCCGCGACGGGCTCGACGCGCTCGCCACCGAAGGCGACCTGCGCGCCGTCTGCCTTTGCGCGCTCGACGAATCCCGCAACGCGCTCAAGGTGCACGGGGTGGATCTGCGGACCGAGGTCGGTGAACTCCTCGCGCGGGTCACCCTGGCGGATCTCGCGCACCTTCGCCGCTAGTCGCTCGGCAAACTCCTGCGCGATCGAGGAGTGCACGAGCAGGCGCGTGCCGGCGAGGCAGACCTGGCCGGCGTTGTCGTACTGCTCCGCGGCAATCTCGGCTGCGATGCCGAGGTCGGCGTCGTCCATGACGATCGTGGGCGACTTGCCGCCAAGCTCGAAGGAGAGCGGCGTGAGGTTGTCGGCCGCGGCGCGGGCGACCGCCTTGGCGGTGGGCACCGAGCCGGTGAAGCAGATGCGCGAGATGCCCGGATGGGCCGAGAGCGCGGCGCCGGCCTCGGTGCCGATGCCCTGAACGACATTGAAGACACCGGGCGGCATGCCGGCTTCAGCGGTGACCTCGGCGAAGAGGCTCGCGGTGAGCGGCGCCCACTCCGGTGGCTTGAGCACGACGGTGTCGCCGGCGGCGAGTGCCGGGCCGATGCGCCAGGTGGCGAGCATGAGCGGGGCATTCCACGGCGTGATGATCGCCGCGACGCCCGCGGGATCCCAGGACACGACATTGGTGTGGCCGCGCGTCTCGAACTCCGGGTGCTCCAGGTCGTTGACGGCGTACTCCGCGAAGAAGCGGATATTCATCGCCACGCGCGGCATGACACCGCGGCGGTGCGAGCGCAGCAGTGAGCCGTTGTCGCGCGTCTCGAGCTGGGCGAAGTCCTCCAGGCGTGCCTCGACGAGATCGGCGACGCGGCCGAGGATCTCGCCGCGGCCGACGGGGCCGAGCTTGGCCCAGGCGGGGAAGGCAGTCTGTGCCGCGCTGACCGCGGCATCGACCTCCGCGGCCTGACCGCGCGCGACCTGACCCAGGACCTCTCCGTCGATGGGGGAGAGGTCGTCGAAGGTGTCGACAGAGGAGACCCGCTCGCCACCGATCCAGTGGCGGGGGTCGACGCGGACGCCGGCGACCTCGAGCATCAGGCCTCCTGAAACTAGACGACGTGGAGTCGACGTACGGGGAGTTCGTTCGGACCCTAACGGATTCTACGCCCCCGGGCACCCCCTCGTCGTTTCTCCCGCTAACCGGGAGAAATGGTCGATTCGGGGCCCCGGAAGGGCTGAAATCGACTGCTTATCCCGGTCGGCAGCCTAGGAGTCCCGGTCGGCGGCCTAGGAGTCGAGCGCGGACAGGCGCTTGGCGTAGGCCGTATCGAGCACCAGCAGGAACGCCCCTTGGATGAGGATCGCCACGCCGTCGCCCCGGGTCATGCGCAACGACGTCCCGTCCTTGCCAGCGTGAACCGCGATGTGGGCACCGCCAGCGATATAGACGACATCCGCTGCCGCATTGATAAGGAGAAGCCGGCGCAGCTTGCGAGCCTCGGCATCGACCTCGTCGGGGGTGAGCTCGCCGCGACGGGACCGGGTGAAGGCTCCGACGCCGGCAATGAGCCCGTCGACGGCCCCCCACATGGCGGTCTGCCGGCCGAATGTCAGCCACTGCCGCCGCCCGGTGCGCTTGCCGATGAGGGCGATGGCGCTGCCCTTGATCACACTGCCCGCGGCCCAGACACCAAGCAGCGTGGTGATCTCGCGCTCGTAGCCCTCGAGGAGGTCCCTGTCCATCCCGCCAGCATGTCAGGCCCTCACGCGTCCGCCGGGGCCCGATCGGCCAGGTGTCGGGCAAGGACCGGTCCCGAGCCGGGTCGACCTTCAGCCATCTTGCCGCTAAACTTCGGCCACCTTCAAGGCGTAGTCGGGAGAATCGATGCGGCGCTCATTCGGAGCCATGCTCGTGGCCGCCAGCCTGATCGCCGTGCCCGCCGTCGCGTATGCGATCCCGGCGCACGCCGCTCCCGCGCCCATGTCGAAGCCGAGCAAGCCGGGCAAGCCGACGGATCCGGGCAAGCCGACGGATCCGGGCAAGCCGACGGATCCGGAAGACCCCGGTGAGCCGGGTGGCGCCGGCGATCCGACCGACCAGAGCACGCCCACCGAACCGAGCACGCCCACCGAACCGAGCAAGCCCACCGAACCGAGCAAACCCAGTGATCCCGGTAAGCCTGCGGATCCCGGCAAGCCTGCGGATCCCGGCAAGCCTGCGGATCCCGGCAAGCCTGCGGATCCCGGCAAGCCTGCGGATCCCGGCAAGCCGGACGACCCGGCCAAGGACGACGTCAAGGTCGACGTCATCGTCGCCTTCACGCCGGGAGTCAATGCCGCCCAGGGCGCGCGAGTCGTGCGCGCCGCCGGCGGGGATGTCAGCCAATTGGTGCGCTTCGTCTTCAAGGGCGCCGTCGCCCAGGTGCCGGAGCAGGCCCTAGAAGGTCTGGCGCGCAATCCCAATATCCAGTTCATCGAGCTCGACGGCACCGTCGAAGCCGTC
Source organism: Candidatus Nanopelagicales bacterium (assembly GCA_032117435.1). Lineage (GTDB taxonomy): Bacteria > Actinomycetota > Actinomycetes > S36-B12 > S36-B12 > Mxb001. The sequence continues at coordinate 3,548 of JAULZJ010000058.1, forward strand.
GTGACGCAGCCCCAGGCCACCTGGGGCCTCGATCGCATTGATCAGCGCACTCTGCCGCTCGACGCGACGTACACCTACGACGACACGGCGGGTGCAGGAGTCACGGCGTACGTCGTCGACACGGGTGTGCGCGCCGACCATGCCGATTTCGGCAGCCGAGTCGCGCCGGGGTATTCAGCCATCGCCGACGGCCTCGGCACGGCGGACTGCAACGGCCATGGCACCCATGTGGCGGGAACGATCGCCGGCAGCACGTGGGGAGCCGCGAAGAACGCCACCATCGTCCCCGTGCGCGTCCTCGGCTGCGACGGCTCCGGGACCTGGTCGGGCGTGATCGCGGGCCTGGATTGGATCGCCGAGCACCACGCCGATGGCGCGCCAGCCGTGGCCAATCTCAGCCTCGGCGGCGGGGCCAGCTCCACGGTCGACGCGGCAGTGCAGGGTGCCATCGACGACGGCGTGACCGTGGTCGTGGCTGCGGGCAACTCGAATGCCAATGCCTGCAACTACAGCCCTGCTCGTGTGCCCGCAGCCGTGACCGTCGCTGCGACGGACCGCACCGACACGCGCGCCACCTTCTCCAACTGGGGCAGCTGCGTCGATCTCTTCGCTCCGGGCGTGTCGATCACCAGCGCGAGCATCAGCAGTACGACGGCCTCCGTGTCCTACAGCGGCACCTCCATGTCGAGCCCGCACGTGGCCGGCGCCGCAGCGCTCCTGCTCGCCAATGCCCCGGCGGCTCTACCGGCCGCGGTGAGCACCGCGATCGCGGAGGCAGCGACGACCGGCATCGTGATCAATCCCAACGGCAGCCCCAATGCCCTGCTGCACGTGTCCCCCGGCACTGTCGCGCCGCCGCAGGACGATGACACCACGGTGCCCGACGCTCCCACGGGTGTCACGGCTGCCCTGCAGCAGAAGCGCTTCGTGCGCGTGACCTGGGCCGCGCCCTTCGACGGTGGCGCGACCATCACCTCCTACACGGTGACCGTGCGGCGCAGTGACGGGCGCCTGTCGTCCACCACCGTGTCGGGGAGCTCGACGGCGGTGCGCTTCAACCTCCGGAAGGGCACCTACACTTTCACGGTGATCGCGACCAACATGGTGGGCAGCAGTGCGACCTCCGCGCCCTCCAACTCCGTCACCGTGAAATAGCCTGCCCCTGTGGCTCGCCCCCGCATCGCACTAATCGGACGCTTCGCCGAGCACACCTCCGCCACGCGCTACGCCGGGGTGGTCTCCGCGCGGGCACTTCTGGAGTCGCTCTGGCTCGCCGGTGCCGATCCGGTGACACTGCTGGCCGCACCTGACGGCTTCGACTGGGCGGAGCGCCTGCGTGGCTTCGACGGTGTGCTCCTCGCGGGTGGCGCTGACGTCGACCCGCGTCTGTACGGCGCGGCGGACGTGCACCCCGAGGTCTATGACATCGACGCCCTGCAGGACGAGGCCGATCTCACAATGGCCACCTATTGCTTCGAGCACGGCGTTCCCACGCTCGCCGTCTGCCGCGGCCTGCACGTGGTCAACGTCGAGCGCGGCGGATCGCTCGTGCAGCACATGGATGGGCACCACCGACATGTCGTGCACGATGTCGTCATCGAGCGCGGAC
>JAULZJ010000059.1:0-3776 GCA_032117435.1 Candidatus Nanopelagicales bacterium
CATCAGCAGCATGCGCCGGTGCAGGAACTTGTAGGACGCCACCTGACCGATCACCGACAGCGAGATGAGGACGAAGAGGCCGCCGAGCAGGGCGAGGAGCAGCTCGGTGCGGCTGGTGATCGCGAGGCCGGCGATGATGCCGCCGATCGCGAGGGAGCCGGTGTCGCCCATGAAGATCCGCGCGGGCGCGGCGTTGTACCAGAGGAAGGCGAAGCAGGCACCGGCCGCGGCGGCCGCGACGACGGCCAGGTCGAGCGGGCTGGCGGTCGGATAGCAGGCGGAGCCGGGGGTGAAGAAGCAGGACTGGCCGTACTGCCACACGCCGATGAGCACGTACGCCGCGAAGGTCATCGTGGCGGCACCGGTCGCGAGCCCGTCGAGGCCGTCGGTGAGGTTGACGCCATTGGTCGTCGCCGTGACGAGGAACCACACCCACAGGATGTAGAGCGCGGCGGGCAGGACCAGCGGGGTGTCGCGGATGAAGGAGATCGCCGTGGTCGCCGGGGTCTCGCCGATCGCATTGGGGAATTGCAGCGCCATGATGGCGAAGGTGAGGGCGACGATGGCCTGGCCGATGAGCTTGGTGCGCGCGCGCAGGCCGGTGGCGCGGCGGCGGAAGATCTTGAGGTAGTCGTCGGCGACACCCACCGCGCCGAGGCCGATGCCGAGGTAGAGCACCAGCAGCGCCGAGGGCGAGGGCGGCGTCCACCAGATGAGGTGGGTCAGGCCGTAGCCGAGCACGATGCCGGCGAGGATCGCCGCACCGCCCATCGAGGGAGTGCCGCGCTTGCCCTCGTGCTCGGGATAGGGCTCGTCGTCGGTCGAGACGCGGATCGCCTGGGAGTAGCCGTGCTTCAGGAGCAACTTGATGAGCAGTGGCGTGCCGACGAAGACGGTGAGCACCGAGATGATGCCGGAGAGGACGACGAGCCTCATGACGCGGCCCCCGCGTCCGATGTTGACTCCAGCAGCGCGGCAGCCACGGCCTCCAGCCCGATGGAGCGCGAGGCCTTGACGAGCACGACATCACCGGGCTGCACCTGCTCGCGCAGCACGGCGATCGCGGTATCGATGTCGGGCACCCACGCGGACTCCTCGCCCCACGAACCCTCGTGCGCGGCACCGAGGTGCACGGGCCGGGCCCCCTCGCCGACCGCAAGGAGCTTGGAGACATCGAGGCGTACGGCGAGCCGGCCGATCGCGTCGTGCTCCTCGATCGAGACGTCGCCGATCTCGCGCATCTCCCCGATGACGGCCCAGGTGCGCCGGCTCGAACCATCCGGGGCCCGGCCCATCGCGACGAGGGCCTTGAGGGCGGCGCGCATGGACTCGGGGTTGGCGTTGTAGGCGTCGTTGATCACGGTGACGCCATCCGCGCGCTCGGTGACCTCCATGCGCCACTTGCTCACCGGCTCATAGGACTCCAGCACCGCGACGATGTCGGCCAGCCCGATGCCGGCGGCCAGCGCGAAGGCTGTGGCCGCGAGCGCATTAGCCACCTGGTGCTCCCCTGAGAGGGTGAGCTGCACGGGCACCGCGCTGCCCTGCCAGTGCAGGGTGAAGTGCGGCCGGGCGCGAGCGTCGAGGGTGATGTCGCTGGCGCGCACCGCGGCATCGGTGGCCTCGCCGAAGGTCATGATCGGCGCCGAGGTGCGCCCCGCCTGGCCCATGACGAGCGGGTTGTCGGCGTGCATGATCGCGGTGCCGTCGGCGGGCAGGTCGTCGATGATCTCGGCCTTGGCGACAGCGATCGCCTCCTGGCTGCCGAGCAGCTCGATGTGAGCCGAGCCGACGTTGATGACACCGGCGATGCGCGGGTGCGCGATATCGCAGAGATAGGAGATGTGCTGGTGGCCGCGCATGCCCATCTCGAGCACGAGGTACTTCGTGCGCGTCGTGCACGACAGCACCGTGAGCGGCAGCCCCACCTCGGAGTTGAAGGAGCCGCGCGGTGCGACCGTCTCGCCGTGCGGGGCGAGGATCGCGGCGAGGAGGTCCTTGGTCGTCGTCTTGCCGCTGGACCCGGTGAGCGCGAGCACGAGGGTGCCGGGCAGGCGCTGGATGACATAGGACGCGAGTGCGCCGAGGGCGAGCACGACGTCCTCGACGACGATGGCGGGTGAGCCGACCGGGCGCGTGGTGAGGGCGGCCACCGCGCCGTGCTCGCGCGCGGAGGCGATGTAGTCGTGGCCGTCGACCCGCTCCCCCGCGATGGCGGCGAAGAGCGTGCCGGGTACGCAGTCGCGGTCATCGCTGGCGGCGACCGTGACGACGATGTCGGGCTCGCCGTCGGCGATGCGTCCGCCGACCACGCCCGCGACCTCCGCGAGGGTCATGGGGATCATGCGCGCCCCCTGATGGCGGCCCGCAGCTCGTCGCGATCATCGAAGGGCGTGACCACGCCTGCGATCTCCTGACCCGACTCATGCCCCTTGCCCAGCAGCAGCAGCACATCGCCCGGCCCGGCGAGGGCCACAGCGGCCGCGATCGCCTCGCGCCGATCCCCGATCTCCCTGATGTCGCCGCCGATGGCCTCGGCCCCGGCGAGCATGGCGGTGCGGATCGCCGCCGGATCCTCCGAGCGCGGGTTGTCGTCGGTGACGATGAGGATGTCCGCGCCCGCCGCGGCCACATCGCCCATGGCGAATCGCTTGTCGCGGTCGCGGTCTCCCCCGCAGCCGAGCACGACGATGCGCAGGCCCTGTGGGATGACGGCCGAGATCACCCGCTCGACGGCGTCGGGACTGTGGGCGTAGTCGACGATCGCGGTGAAGTCCTGGCCCTCGTCGATGATCTCCATGCGCCCGGGCACGTGCACGTCGGCCATGGCCGCGCGCAGCACCTCCGGCAGCACTCCCGCGGCGCGCAACGCCGCCCAGGCCCCGAGGGCATTGGCGGCATTGAATCTCCCGGGCAGGCCGACCTCGACCTCGAAGGTCGCTCCGGGGATGCCGTCGTCTCGCACGGTGAGCGACTGGCCCGCGGGACTGGTGACGACGGACGCGCAGACCACGTCCGCATCATGGTCCAGGGCATAGGTGATGTGAGGGATCTCGCAGTGGTCGGCGAGGCGGCGGCCCCACATGCCATCGATCCCGATCACGGCCAGGCGGGAGCGCTCGGGGGTGAAGAGGGCGGCCTTGGCGGCGAAGTAATCCTCCATGGTCCCGTGGAAGTCCAGATGGTCCTGGCTGAGCTGGGTGAAGATCGCGATGTCGTAGATGAGCCCATTGACGCGACCGAGCACGAGCGCGTGACTGGAGACCTCCATCGCCACGGCGGTGACACCCTCCTCGCGCATCCGGGCCAGCAGGGCATGCAGATCCGGCGCCTCGGGCGTCGTGCGGTCATTAGGGACGCTGCGATCGCCGATGCGCACACCCGTGGTCCCGATGATTCCGGTCCTATGGCCCGCGGCCTGCAGTCCCGCCTCGAGGAGGTGCACACTCGTGCTCTTGCCATTGGTGCCCGTCACGCCGATGAGCAGCAGGTCGCGCGCGGGATGGCGATAGATCTCCGCGGCGACCGCACCGAGTGCCTCGCGAGGATCCTCCGCGATGAGGGCGGGGAAGCCTGGCACCCTCCCAGCACCGTCGGCATCGGTGAGCATCGCGACCGCACCGCGCTCGCGCGCCTGCTCCGCGTACGCCGCACCGTGCGCGTGCTCCCCGGGCAGCGCAGCGAAGAGATCCCCGGGGCGCACCGCGCGCGAGTCATGCGTGACACCCGTGACCGCCACATGCAGCGTGTCCGTGGCCAGCCCGCAGGCGGCAGCG
>JAULZJ010000060.1:0-10326 GCA_032117435.1 Candidatus Nanopelagicales bacterium
GGGCCCGACATAGACGCTGAAGGTGAGCCCTGACTGGCGCTCGGCATGCTCAAGGAGCCGCTGCAGCTCGGCGCGCTGCGCGGATGTGAGATCACCAGCGGGCACTGGCTCCACCCCTCTCCTCGTGGTCGGTAGGGCCACCCGGCGTGATCATCCCGGGACCCTGGGGCGCTGCCATCGTGCCGGCGGGGCTCGACAGCCACAGGGGCTCGCTCGCGCTCGTCGGCTCACCGCTGCGCCCCTTGGCCCAGCCGGGCCCGTAGACGCCGAGCAGGATGACGATGATCGTGGCCGCCGGGATGCCGATGAAGAGGCCGAGCCACTCCAGGGGGGTGTATCCAGCGCCGGGATCGTCGCCGTCGTAGACGACGCCGCGCTCATTGGCGCTAGCAGGGGCAGCGAGGGCGATCGACGTGACCGCGAGGACGGCCAATGAGGAGGCCGAGGCAAGCAGGGAACGCATGCCGTCAGCCTAGGGGAGCGCGTCCGACACGGCCTCCCGCGGGGCGCACCGCGGCGACGATGTCCTCCAGCAGCGGCGCGCGAGGCAGATCGTCGAGTGCTACGGCGACACCGTCGCCATCGGCGAGCGGCACCCGCCAGTTGGGGTACTCCTGGTCGGTCCCGGGCTGGTTCTGCGCGCGGATATCGCCGACGAGATCGGGTACGGCGACGCCCACGAGTCGCGCGGGCGAGGCAGCGACGACGCGATGGAGTGAGACGACGAGGTCCTCCCGCGAGAGCAGGCCAAGTTCCGCGCGGATGCGCACGTGCTCACCTGCGAGGTAGCCCGCGGTCGGGGGCAGATCGTGCACGGTGACGCTGGCCAGGGCATCGCTTCGCCACTGCTCCGGCGGCCTCAGGTCACCGCCGGCTCGACGTTCGAACCACAGGATCGACGTGCCCAAGATGCCGCGATCGTGCAGGAATTCCTCCACGCGGGGCTCGACAGTGCCGAGGTCCTCGCCGATGACGAGCGCGCCCGAGCGGTGGGCTTCGAGGGCAAGGATGCCGACCAGGGCCTCGTAGTCGAAGCCGACATAGGCACCGTCGGCCGCGGGTGCGCCCTCGGGAATCCACCACTGTCGGAAGAGGCCCAGGATGTGGTCGACGCGAATCCCACCCGCATGCCGCAGCAGGGTGCGCAGCATGTCCCGATAGGGGATGTACGCCGCATCCGCGAGCGCATCGGGCAACCAGGGCGGCTGGGCCCAGTCCTGCCCGAGTTGGTTGTACATGTCCGGTGGGCAACCCACCGTCACGCCCCAGGCCAGCACGTCCTGCAGCGCCCAGGCATCAGCACCGTCACGAGCGACACCGACCGCGAGATCATGGATGATGCCCGCGCGCATGCCGACCTCGACCGCAGCCTCCTGCGTGGACTCCATTTGCTCATCGAGGAGCCACTGCATCCACAGGTGCCGCTCGATGAGGTGCGCATGCGATGCACGCCATTCAGCGACCCCGGGTGAGGCCGGGTGGCGCAGATCCGAGGGCCACTCCCGCCACGAGGGACCGAACTCCTCCGTGAGGGCGCACCAGGTCGCGAAGTCGATCAGCCCCGTGCCTTCGCGCTCGACGTACGCGTCGTAGCGAGCCTGGCGACCGGGGGTGAGCGGGACGCGGCGCACGATGTCGAGGGCCGCCGATTTCGCCTCCCAGACAGCGTCGCGATCGAGCAGATCACTGCTGAGCTTGCGCAGCGGCTTCCCGAGACGTCGGACCGCCTTTCGATCAGCGCCACTGAGGTAGGAGTACTCCTCGACCTCCTCGACACGCAGGTAGATCGGGTTGGGGAATCGACGAGTGGCGGGCAGATATGGCGACGGGATCATCGGCACGATGGGCGCCGCCGCGTGCAGTGGGTTGACGAGCACGAAGTCCGCGCCCAGCTCATGGCCCGACCATGCTGCGAGATCGGCAAGGTCCGCGAGATCACCCACGCCCCAGGATCGCCGCGAGCGCACGGCGTAGATCTGGGCCATGAGCCCCCACAGTCGCTCCCCCGACGCCAACGCACGAGGCTGCAGACGCTCGGGCGTGACGACGAGCATCGACTCGTGTACGCCATCGTCGGTGAAGGCCTTGATCACATGCCAACCGAGGGGGATGTCCGCGGGGACGACGAATGTCGCCTCGCCGATCAGGCGACCATCGACCTCACGGGGATCCACCCAGCGATTGCTCTGGGCGGGCTCGACGATTCCACCGTCCTCGAGTTCGATCCACACGCGGACGGCCGTGCCATGGGCCACGTGCACCCAGATGTGCGCGTAGCGCCCCCCGACAGCCACGACGACGGGCGGCAGCGTTCTGCGCCAATCGCGCACCTCCCTGTCGCGGAGGCCCGCGTCGATAGTCGATGCGTCGGTGGGATCGGCCCCGAGAGCGCGGAGGACACCCGCGATAGCCGCATCCGAGGATCGGCGCAGGACCCCGGCCTGATCCCAGTAGTCGACCGCGACCCCGTATGCGCGTGCCAGATCGTCGAGGTCGCGGCTCACCACATCTCCGGATGCCGCCCGAGCCACGGGCGGGCCTGCTCGAGTTGGGCGGCGAGTGAGATCAGGGTTTGCTCGTCATACGGCCGTCCGACGAGCTGGATGCCGATCGGGAGTCCATCGGCATTCCAGTGCAGCGGCAGTGACATAGCCGGCTGGCCGGTGAGGTTGAAGATCGCCGTGAAGGGAGTGAAGGCCTTCTGCCGCTCGAAGTCCTGCGCGGGATCGCCGCCCTCGGTGAAGTGGCCGACCGGCACCGGGGGTGATGCGAGGGTCGGCGTGAGCAGGACGTCGTACGCCGCAGTCGCATTGATGGCCCCGCGAGCCATCACCCGTGCGAAGGAGACCGCGCCCGCGAGATCGATGCCGCTCGCCTGGGCACCCCGCTCTCGCAGGTACCGCGTCAGGGGCTGCAGGAGCTCGACCTTGTCCGGCTCGACCGGCGTGAGCTGGGAGAGCACAGACCAGATGGTCTCGAACACCGGGACGATGGCATCGGGCAGAGGCGGGGGGATGTCCTCCACGACGTGACCGAGTTGCTCCAGCAGCGCCGAGGCGGACTCGTAGGCGTCGAGGCAATCGGGGTGGACATCGACGTGGGAGATCACCGGAGTCGCGAAGCGACCGATGCGCAGCACACCCGGCTCGCGCCCCGCGGCACGCAGGAAAGTCTCCCCATGTGGCAGGCCGGGCGCCGGATATGGATCGTCGGGGAAGGCGCCGGCCATGACGTCGAGCAGGGCTGCGGCATCGCGGACGGTCCGGGCGATCGGACCGCTCACGGGGAATTCGCCGACCGGATCCCGAAGGGGGCCATTGGAGATGCGGCCGCGCGCAGTCTTGATGCCGACGAGTCCGCAGACGCTCGCGGGGATCCGGATTGAGCCTCCGCCATCCGATCCGTGAGCAGCCGCCGCGAGGCCGGCAGCCACGGCTGCAGCCGCCCCTCCGCTCGAGCCCCCCGCGGAGCGCGTGAGATCCCAGGGCGTGCGCGCCGGCGGCGCGACATCGTTCTCGGTGTAGCAGGGCAGGCCGAACTCGGGGGTGTTGGTCTTGCCCGTCATGACGAGATTGCCCTGCTTCATGCGAATCACGACGTTGTCGTCGCCGAAGGGCGTCATGTCGTAGGCACGCGACCCCAGTGTGCAGCGCACACCGGCCTGGAAGTTGAGGTCCTTCACCGGCACGACGACGCCATGGAGCACCGGCAGGTCGTCGCGCTCGACAACGTCTCGGACTTCGGCGTCCGCCGCACGCGCCTGATCGAGAGCAATCTCGGGGGTGACCGTGATGAAGGCCCCGACCGAGTCGTTGAGGGCCTCCGTGCGTGCGAGGTAATGCTCGGCGAGCTCGACGGACGAGATCTCGCCGGTGCGGATCGCGGCCGCCTGCTCCAGAGCGGTGAGGTCATGAAGAGACGGCATGGCGTCAGCGTAGGACATCCAATTGCATGTCCGGTCGACCGCTGGAGCTCGGCACTCTCGCTGGTGCAGACTCACCGACGTGACGGCTCCGCGGCGGTGGCTCCCCGCATACATCGCCCTAGCGCTGATCTGGGGATTCTCCTTTGCCTTCATCGAGGTGGCCCTGGGCTCCTTCAGCCCCGGAGAGATCGCACTTGGTCGCATCTTCCTCGGGGCACTTGTGCTTGGCACGAGCCTCCTCATTTTGCGCGGCGGCTGGCCACCGCGATGGGCGTGGGGGCGCCTCCTGGTTGCCTCGCTTCTGTTCGTGGCCATCCCGTGGACCATGTTCGCCCTCGCCCAGACGCAGGTCACTTCATCACTGGCCGCGGTCATCAACGGTGCCACCCCGCTGATGACCTTGCTGGCGACCCTGATCATCTTCCGCGAGGAGCGACCCAGTCCACTGCGGATCGTCGGCCTCGTCCTCGGGTTTGCCGGGGTGCTCATCGTCGTCGGCTGGACTACGGCTGGCGGTTCTCCCGTCGCCATTGCCGAGTTGATCATTGCCATCACCTGCTACGGCATCGGGTACCCCTTCGTACGCCGCTACCTCGTAGGTCCGCGAGCTCCATCGGTGATGAGTCCCGTGACCATGGCATTCGGTCTGCTCGCGTGGGGGGTGGTGCTCACCATCCCCGCGGCACTCCTCACTGGACGGCCGGATACCCCGCCAACTGTGGCCGCGCTCGGGAGCCTCGTTGCGCTGGGAGTCTTGGGCAGCGGGATCGCCTATATCCTGAATTTTCGAGTCGTCACCGACACCGACGCGACGACAGCAAGCACGGTGACATATGTGATCCCCCTGGTGGCCGTGTCCGCGGGGGCATTGCTCCTCGGGGAGCCCCTGCACTGGAGCGAGGCCGTCGGTGGCGTGATCGTGCTTGTCGGGGCTGCCATCGCCCAAGGCCTACTGCCCCGGCGTCAGCATGCTCCCGCGTCCAAGCCATAGGGTCGGGACGTGCCTGACTATCCCCGCGCCGAACGCCTAGACCTCGTCGACGACCTCCACGGCCGTGCCGTGCCCGACCCCTACCGCTGGCTCGAGGACGCCGAGGACCCCCGCACGTCGGCGTGGCGCGCCGAGCAGGACGCTCTCATGGAGGCCGAGCGCGCCGAGTGGACGATGCGCGACCGCTTCGCCGAGCGGATCGCCGATCTCATGGGAGCCGGATCCATCTCGCCGCCGTATATCCGCGGCCAGTGGACGTTCTCGACCCGACGCGACCCGGGTCAGCAGTTGCCGGTGCTCTACGTCCACGGACCCGACGGGGTCGACCGTGCACTGTTCGATCCCATCGCCATCGATGCCACCGGTGTCACCACGATGGATTCATGGCAGCCGAGCAAGGAGGGCGATCGGGTCGCCGTCCAGTACTCCATAGGCGGTGACGAGGAGTCGATCCTCGCTGTCATCGACACCGCTACCGGTGAGCGCCTCGAGGACGGTATCGATCGCTGCCGCTACTCCCCAATCGCGTGGCTTCCCGGCGGCGACCGTTTCTACTACGTGCGTCGGCTCGCCCCCGAGTTGCTCCCCGAGTCGGAGCGGAAGTTCCACCGACGCGTCTACCTCCACACTGTCGGCAGCGATCCGCAGGACGACATCCTCATCTTCGGTGCGGGCCTGACCATGACCAACTACTACGGTGTCGAGGTCAGCCGCGAGGGCCGGTGGCTGCAGGTGTCTGCCTCGGAGGGCACGGAGCCGCGTAACGACCTCTGGATCGCCGATCTGGAGGCTGCGCCACCCGAGTCCCCCGCCTTCCGGCTCGTGCAGGGCGATGTCGATGCACAGACCAGCCTGCACGTGGGCCGCAACGGGCTGATGTACATCTCCACCGATCGCGACGCACCGCGCGGGCAACTCCTCGTGAGCGCTCCCGAGCACCTGTGGGACGAGCCATGGCGCACGCTCCTGCCCGAGGAGCCCGACTCCGTGCTCGACGGGTACGCCATCCTCGACGGGCCGGAGATGATGCGCCCTGTCCTTCTGGTGAGCCGCACCCGTCACGTCATCAGCGAGCTCAGCGTGCACGACCTCGATACCGGTGCGCTCATCCGCACCATCCCCCTGCCGGGCGCGGGCACGATCGGGGGTCCCGTCGAGCGACCCGATGGTGGTCCCATCGCATGGGTCGTCTACACCGACCACACCACCGTTCCCGCGATCTACGCCTTCGACGGGCGCACCGAGGAATTGAGTCTCTGGGCCGAGCCGCCGGGCAAGGTCGACGTCCCCCGCGTGCACTCGCGCCAGGTCACCTACACGTCAGCGGACGGCACCGAGGTGCGGATGTTCATCCTCTCCTCCACGGATGGACCGGATCGACCGCGGCCCACCGTGCTCTACGGCTACGGAGGCTTCGGCATTCCGCTGTCGCCCGGCTACTCCGCGTCGATCCTGTCGTGGGTCGAGGCCGGCGGCGTCTGGGCGATTGCCAACCTCCGCGGCGGCGGAGAGGAGGGCGAGGAGTGGCATCGCGACGGCATGCTCGGCAGCAAGCAGAACGTCTTCGACGACTTCCACGCCGCGGCCGAGTACCTCATCGCCGAGGGCTGGACCACCCCCGAGCACCTCGCGATCGAGGGCGGATCCAACGGCGGCCTGCTCGTCGGCGCGGCGATGACCCAGCGCCCCGATCTCTTCCAGGCCGTCGTCTGCGTGGCCCCGCTGCTGGACATGGTCCGCTACACGACCTCCGAGCTCGGCCCGACGTGGACGGTTGAGTACGGCGATCCCGAGATCCCGGAGCAGCTGGACTGGCTGCTCGGCTACTCGCCCTATCACCGCGTCAAGGACGGTACGGCGTATCCGGCGACCATGTTCGTCGCCTTCGACAACGACACGCGCACGGACCCGATGCACGCGCGCAAGATGTGCGCCGCCGTACAGCATGCGAGCACGTCGGATCGCCCCATCGTCTTCCGAGGCGAGGGCGATGTCGGCCACGGGGCGCGGTCCCTCTCCCGATCGATCGACGAGGCTGCCGACACCCTCGCCTTCGTCTCTCGCTGGACCGGCCTGCAGGCCTAGCGGAGTCCCCACCGCCGCCAGGCCTCTCGAAACTGCGAAATCTCGCGACCCGCGGGAGACTGGTCGCATGGAGCGACTGTGCCTGGTGACCGGGGCGACCGGGTATGTCGGTGGACGCCTCGTGCCGCGACTGCTCGAGGCAGGCTTCCGCGTGCGTGTGCTGGTGCGTCACCTTGATCGGATTCGCGACCTGCCCTGGGCCGATCAGGTGGAGGTCGCCGTCGGCGACGGGGGCGATCCCACCGCGATCAGCGCCGCACTCGAGGGGGTCGACGTGGCCTACTACCTCCTCCACTCCATCCAGCAGGGCTCCGAGCTCGAGTCGGAGGAGGCACGCGTAGCGCGGACCTTCGCTGAGGCCGCGTCCGCACAGCATGTCGGGCGCATCGTCTACCTCGGCGGCCTCGCGCCGGAGACACCACCGGAGAAGATGAGCCGCCATATGCGCTCGCGCTCCCAGGTCGGTGAGATCCTGCGTTCCTCGGGGGTCCCGACCGCCGAGATGCGCGCGGCTGTCGTGATCGGATCGGGGTCGGCATCATTCGAGATGCTGCGCTACCTCACCGAGCGCCTCCCCGCCATGATCACGCCGCGGTGGGTCCGGCAGCGCACTCAGCCCATCGCTATCCGCGACGTGCTGCGCTACCTCGTGCTCGCGGCCGACCTCCCACCCGAGGTCAATCGCGCCTTCGACATCGGCGGTCCCGAGGTCATGACCTACCAGGCCATGATGCAGCGCTACGCCGCCGTCGCCGGGCTCCCCAAGCGACTCATCCTGCCGATCAACCTGCTCTCCCCGGGCCTGTCGAGCCACTGGGTCGGCCTGGTGACACCCGTCCCCCGGCGCCTTGCCCGCCCGCTCGTGGAGTCGCTGCGCCATCCCGCCGTGTGCGGTGAGCACGACATCGCCGACTTCATCCCCGACCCTCCCGAGGGGTTGCTGCCCTTCGATACCGCGGTCGAGTTCGCTCTCACGCGCATTCGCGACGCCGACGTCACGACGCGATGGTCCGATGCCTCGACCCCGGGAGCGCCGAGCGACCCGCTCCCCTCGGACCCCGAGTGGTCCGGCGGCTCGCTCTACACCGACGTGCGCGTCGTGGACTCCACCGCGAGCCCGGAGACGCTGTGGCATGCAGTCGAAGGCATCGGCGGCGAGCACGGCTACTACACCGGCAACATCCTCTGGCAGGTACGCGGCCTCATCGACCGAATCTTCGGGGGCGTCGGACTGCGTCGAGGTCGTCGTGACCCCAACCATCTCGTCATCGGTGAGGCCGTCGACTTCTGGCGTGTCGAGGAGCGCATCCCTCCGCGGCTGCTGCGTCTGCGCGCCGAGATGAAGATGCCGGGGCTCGCCTGGCTTGAGTTCACCGTCGAGCCAGGCGAGGGCGGGGGCTCGCGCCTCACCCAGCGCGCCGTCTTCCATCCTCACGGCCTCAGCGGACATGCCTACTGGTGGTCCGTGGCGCCCTTCCACGGCTACGTCTTCCCCGGCATGGCGAGCCATCTCGCCCGCGAGGCCGAGCGCCATCCCGCCGTGGCACCCGCGCGACCGGCAGCGTAGAAAGGTAGTCATGGGTCTCATCCGCCGCGCGGCTTCACTCGCCTCGGTCCCCGTCACGACGGGTGCCCGACTCGCAGGCGCTGCCACGGCCACCGCCTTCGGTGCCGATCGCGATGCGGTCTATGCCAAGGCCACGGCAGCCTCCGTCGAGACCCTCACCGCCGCCCTGGCCAAGGCTCGCGGTCCCGCGTTGAAGTTCGGCCAGGCGCTGGCTGTCTTCTCCTCGGCCCTGCCACCCGACCAGGCCGCCCAGCTGACCGCCCTCACGCGCCTGTACGAAGACGCCAAGCCGCAGCCGCTCAAGACGATCGAGAAGCAGCTGCGGGCACTGCCCAAGGGCGTCGAGATCGAACCCGAGGCCATCGCCGCAGCGAGCCTCGGCCAGGTCCACCGCGGGACATGGACCGACGGCACCCCCGTGGCGATCAAGGTGCAGTACGCCGATGCTCCCAAGGTCGTGAAGTCCGACATGATGCAGTTGCGGGCGATGGCACCCCTCGTCGGACGCCTGCTGCCGACCCTCGATGTCAAGGCGCTCGTCGACGAGCATGCGACGCGCCTCGCCGAGGAGCTGGACTACACGCGGGAGGCTTCCTGGCAGAAGCGCTTCCGCAAGGCGTGGAAACCCGGCAAGCACGGCGGCTCCATTGACGGGATGCCGGGTTCAGAAGGCATCGTCATTCCCAAGGTGCACTTCGCCTCGGAGACCCTGCTCGTCACCGAGTGGGTCGACGGCACGCCGTTCACCGCACTCGTCGACGACACCGCGCACCGTCGGGATGCCGCGGGGCGCCAACTCGCTCGCTTCTGCTTCTGGTCACCCCGCATGGTGGGCGCCACCCATGCAGACCCGCACCCCGGCAACTTCCGACTCCTCGACGACGGTCGGCTCGCGGTGCTCGACTTCGGCAGCATCGCCGCGGATGCGGGCCTCTTCACGCACCTCTTCGCCCAGACGCTCATCCTGTCCACGCGAGGCGATGACGAGGGCGTCCTCGAGGCGTGGCGTGACGCCGGTCTCGTGAGCGACACGACGTCCACCGCCCAACTCATGGAGATGCTGGACCCGGATGATCGCCCCTACACCCGCGAGGAGTTCACCTTCAGCAAGGAGTGGCTGCAGACTCGGTCACAGCAATTCCAGGACCCGGTGCAGGCGCTGCAGGGCGCCAGTCGGCTGCGCTTCCCGCCCGACTACCTCCTCGAGCATCGCGCGGTCATGGGCACCATCGCCCTGCTCTGCGGCCTCGACGCCACCGTCGACTTCCGCGCCGTGATCGATGGCGTCGGCGATGCGGTGGCGCAGCCCGCCTAGGCCTGCCGCCACAATGGTTCCGTGATCGAGACCACCCCCTACGAGCGCTTCGGCGGCCACGAGTTCTTCGCCGCCCTGGTCCACGACTTCTATGCGGGCGTGGCCGCGGATCCCGTACTCCGGCCGATGTACCCCGACGAGGACCTCGGCCCGGCGGAGGAGCGCCTGCGGATGTTCCTCGAGCAGTACTGGGGTGGGCCGACGACGTACTCCGAGCGCAGGGGCCACCCTCGATTGCGCATGCGCCACGCGCCCTACGTGATCGGCGTGGACGCCCACGATCGCTGGCTCGAGCACATGCGCGCAGCCGTGATGGCGCGCGCCATGGAGCCCGAGGACGAGGCGGAACTCTGGGGTTATCTCTCCACCGCCGCCTTCGCCATGATCAACCAGCCGATCGCCTGAGGGAGGCACACCTTGCTTTAGGCGCTTGTAGGGTGAAC
>JAULZJ010000061.1:0-8267 GCA_032117435.1 Candidatus Nanopelagicales bacterium
ACGACGGCAAGGAGATCTCGATCGTCACGGGCCTGGAGCGGCTGCGCAAGGAGAAGTTCGAGACCCTCGACTACGACACGGTCATCGTGCTCGACTCGCACTGGTTCACCACGGTCGAGTTCGTCGTCACCTCGCACGCGCGGCGCGCCGGGCTCTTCACCGCCGAGGAGCTCCCCCGCGGGATGTGCCGCATCCCCTTCGAGTGGCGCGGTGACCCTGAGCTCGCGGAGGCGATCGCCGCCCGCGGTGAGCCCAACGGCACCTGGATCACCGCCATCGACGACGAGTACCTCCCGCTCTACTACCCCTCGCTGAACCTGTGGAGCTACCTCGGCAAGGGGATGGACAAGCGCTGGATCTCCATGAGCGTCTGCCAGACCGGCGAGACCGATGACTTCCTGCGGGTGGGCCGCGCCATCGGCCAGGCCGTCGCGGCCAGTGACCGCAAGGTCATCATCATCGCCACCGGCTCGCTGTCGCACACCTTCTACAAGCTCAAGGAGCTGCGCAAGCACGAGTCGAGCGATCCCTCGCACATCATCAGCCAGAAGGCGCGCGACATGGATATGGAGCGCCTCGGCTGGTTCGCCGAGGGCCGCCACGACCGGGTGCTCGAGACCATGCCGGAGTTCCTCACCGTGCGGCCCGAGGGCATGTTCGCCCACTACCTCATGATGGCGGCCGCGCTCGGCGAGGCCGACTTCGCCGCACCCGGCGTGCAGTACAGCGACTACGAGAACGCCATCGGCACCAGCCAGGTCCACGTGTGGTTCGACCGCCCCGCCACGGGCTGGACCAGGCAGCGGGCAGCAGCCTCGTGACCGAGTACCGCCGCATCCTGCTCGACGGCTATCCCTGCGAGGTACGCCGCGAGGGCGACACTCTCGTCGCCGGCGATGGTCGCGAGGTCGGCGTCGACGAGGCGGTCCACCTGCCCCCGACCGAGCCCACGAAGATCATCGCGGTGCACCTCAACTACGCCAGCCGCACCGAAGAGTTCATGACCAAGCTGCCGCCGGCTCCGACGTACTTCCACAAGCCCATCACGGCACTCAACTCCCACAAGGCCGGTGTCGTGCGCCCCGCCGGATGTAGGTGGCTCAACTACGAGGGCGAGATCGTCATCGTCATCGGTCGCACGGCGCGCAATATCTCTCCCGCCGAGGCCGGCGACTACATCGCTGGCTACACGGTCGGCAATGACTACGGCCTGCACGACTTCCGCGACACCGACGCCGGCTCGATGCTGCGCGTCAAGGGCTCCGACACCCTCGCCCCCGTCGGCCCCGGACTGGTGACGGACTGGGACTTCCGCAATAAGGGCATCCGCACCCTCGTCAACGGCGTGGCCAAGCAGGACTCCACCACCGCGGAGATGGAGTGGGACATGCACTACCTCGTCGCCGACATCGCGCGCACCATCACGCTCGTGCCCGGCGACCTGCTCTTCTCGGGCACCCCCGCCTTCTCCCGGCCCGTGCAGCCCGGCGACATCGTCGAGGTCGAGGTCGAGGGCCTCGGCACCCTCACCAACCACATCGTTGACGGCCCGACCCCCATTCGATCCGATGTCGGCGCGCAGCCGACCGAGAGCGAGGAGGTCGTCTCCACCGCACTCGGCGGCGATTGGGAGTACCGCGGCATCCGCACCCCGAGCAAGGACCTCTACCCATCGACCGTCGTGCCGCCAAACACTGAGGAGCAGAAGTGAAAATTACCGTCGACATGGACAAGTGCCAGCACTATGGCCAGTGCACCTTCGAGGCACCCACCGTGTTCGCGCTGAATGACGACGGCAAACTCGAGTACACCGGCGAAGTCGACGACGCGCTGGCCGATCAGGTTGAGGCTGCCGCTGACGTCTGCCCGATGCAGGCGATCGAGATCAGCGCCTGATGACGCAGGTCGTCGTCGTCGGTGCGGGCCTCGGCGGCCTGCGCGCCGCGGAGTCCCTGCGCGGCCAGGGCTTCGACGTCATGGTCATCGGCGACGAACCGCACCTGCCCTACAACCGGCCGCCGCTGTCCAAGGAATCCCTTAAAGGCGGGGTCGAGGTCGAGGGGCTTGAATTCCGCCGCAAGCACGACGACATCGACTGGCGCCTCGGTGCCGCCGCGACCGGCTGCTCCCTGGCCTCGCGCATGGTCATGGTCGATGACTCGGCCTACCCCTTTGACGGACTCGTCATCGCCAGCGGCATCCGCCCGCGCCACCTGCCCGTGCCCGGCCCGCAACCCCCCGTGCTGCGCACCGCCGACGACGCGCTCGTGCTGCGCGCGCGCCTCACCCCCGGGGCATCGCTGCTCGTCATCGGCGCGGGCTTCATCGGTTGCGAGGTCGCGGCCACCGCGCGCCAGCTCGGCTGCGAGGTCACGGTGACGGCGTACGACGCGGAGCCGATGCTGCGCCCACTCGGCGCGCAACTCGGCGCGGCGATGAAGGCCCACCACGAGGCACACGGCGTGACCTTCCACCTCGGTCAGGGAGTGGCTGAGTTCCATGACGACGGCGTGACCCTCGCCGACGGCACGCGCCTGACCGCCGACGTCGTCATCGAGGCCGTAGGCAGCGTGCCCAATACCGAGTGGCTCGCGGGCAATGGCCTCGACCTTGCCGACGGCGTCCTCACCGACAGCCTCATGCAGGTCGTCGGCACCGACGTCCCCGTCGTCGCGGTCGGCGACGTCGCGCGCTTCCCCAATCCCCGCTTCGACGATGTGCCCCGGCGCATCGAGCACTGGAACCTCCCCACCGAGACCGGCAAGCGCGCGGGCCAGACCCTCGGTGCGCTGCTGAACGGCGAGGAGCCGACCGGTGACTTCCGGCCGATGCCCGCCTTCTGGAGCGATCAGTACGACGTCGCGCTGCAGTCCTACGGCCAGCCCGCCCTCGGCGAGCCGACACTCGTCGACGGCGAGTGGAGCGGTGACTGCATCGTGGAATACCTACGCGACGGCGAGGCCATCGGAGTCGTCGGCGTCAACCGCACCAAGGACCTCATGCACTACCGCAAGGAGATCGGCGCAGCATGAAGCTCGAGCGAGAGAGAGCCCTCGACCACGCGCGCGATCTCGTCGCGGCAGCGTGGGAGGAATTCGACACCGCCCGCGATATCGAGCCGCCGGTCTCACCGGAGCTGCTTGCCACCCTCGACCTGCCACTGCCCGAGTCGGGCATCGATGTCGTCGAGGCCCTTGACGAGGCGGCCGAGGCTCTCGACCAGTCACTAGCGCAGGCCCGCCCCCGCTATCTCGCCTACATCGGCTCCTCGGGCCTGGAGATCGGCGCGCTCGCCGACCTGCTCGCCCACTCCTACGACCCCAACCTCGCCTTGCACGCCGGAGCGGCAACGCTCATCGAGGCGCAGGCACTGCGCTGGACGGCCGAATTCGTCGGCTTCCCGCTCGCTGGTGGATCCTTCACCTCAGGCGGCACGGTCTCAAATGTCACCGCACTCGCCGCGGCACGCGAGCGCGCAGTGCCGGGCAGCAGGCAGGCGGGTACGCCACCGGGTGCCGTTGCCTACTGCTCTGCGGACGCGCACTACTCCATCGTGCGTGCGATCGAGTTGCTCGGCATCGGATCAGACAACCTGCGTGCCGTGCCGTTCGATGAGCACCGGCGCATGCGCCCCGACGCCCTCGACGACATGGTCCGCTCCGACCTCGCGGCAGGACTGACGCCTATTGCCGTCGTGGGCACTGCGGGCACCACGCTCACCGGAGCCATCGACCCACTCGATGCGATCGCCGACATCTGCGCGGACCACGGGATCTGGATGCACGTCGATGGCGCCTACGGCCTGCCTGCGGCATCGGTGATGCCCGAGTGCTTCGCCGGCCTCGAGCGCGCGGACTCGGTGACCGTCGACGCACACAAGTGGATGTTCGTGCCCAAGGCCTGCGGCATCGTCATGGTGCGTGATGAGTCGACGCTGGCGGCCGCCTTCGGCCACGAGACGTCGTACATCCCCGGCAGCCGCAACGCCGTCGACGTCACGCTCGAATACTCGCGCCCGCTACGCGCGCTCAAGCTGTGGCTCGCCTTCCGCGTGCACGGTGCTGCCAAGTTCCGGGAGACGATCCAGGGCAACATCGAACTCGCTCGAATGCTCCACACGATGGCGGCGGAGCGCGACTGGGAGGTCGGGCCCGCTCCTGACCTGTCCATCGTCCTCATGCGCAAGCCTGGCATCGACAACGCCGAACTCGTGCGGAGGCTCCAGGCCGACGGCCGCGTCTACATCTCCCATGCGACCGTCGACGGAGAGACCTGGCTGCGCCCCTGCTTCACCAACACGCGTACCACCGCATCCGACGTCCAGGTGCTCATGGACGTCGCCGACGAGGTCAGTCGCACCCGACCCCACGTCCCAATGTCGTGAAGCGCTTTATGCGAGGGAGGTCCAGTGGCACGTCGTAAGGAGCCTCTCCCCGACTACATCGACATCGGCCTCAGTGACGAGCAGGTGGACGTCATCGTCGAAGAGACCATCCAGGCCTATCTCGA
The DNA here is from genome assembly GCA_032117435.1 of Candidatus Nanopelagicales bacterium. GTDB lineage: Bacteria > Actinomycetota > Actinomycetes > S36-B12 > S36-B12 > Mxb001. Next base: position 4,510 of record JAULZJ010000061.1, read on the forward strand.
TGGGCAGACGGCACGTCTCGACCTCCGCCGTGGCCGCCCGTCGCTCAACGGCAAGCCTGAGCCATCACCCCACGTCGGATTCCGAGTCTCGCCCGAGCTGCGCGACCGCGCGACCGAGTTGGCCCGTCAGCGCGGAGTTAGCCTGTCGCAGCTCGCTCGTGAGGCACTGGAGCAGTACGCCAGGCGCACCTAGCACTCAGATGGGCCCCCCGGCCGAAGTCGAGGGGCCCATCATCAGCGGTGACCTACACCGTCACGTCACCATGCCTATCGATTCACCTAGCGGCGATGATGATTGAGTTGGATCGCACATCGTTGAAGCGGAACTGAACTCCGATGCGCTTGCCGGTCTTGCGCTTCCAGTCGAAGTTGCCCAGGGAATCCACCGTGCGCAGGCCGACGCCGGCAGTGAAGCCGGTCTGGCCCGGGAAGCGGTAGTGCGGGACGACAACCTGGCCGACGAGACCCGTTGTGGTGCCTTCCACGAAAATCCGGTTGGCATCTTCGTTGTTGCCGCGCGTGCCCTCGATCATGATCGAAGCTACGGTCGGCTCGGGATCACCGATGCGAGCGGTATCCGAGGAGCTGGTCCCGGCAAGTGCCGCAGCCCAGCCATTCGTCGCCACGCCGACGTCCAGCCTCATGAGGAAGGCAGACATCGCATTCGGCGGGGCAAGGAACTGGCCGGTTGCCACGCCGTTATACGTCACCGCGTTGCCACCAGGGAACGCCGCAATCGGAGCGATTGCGAGGCCCGTCGTCGGGTTGAAGATCGGCGCATTGGTGATGGATGTTGCCGCCCAAGGTCGGACAACGGGCACGGTCCAGCCGAGGCCGTCCGGCACAATCCGGCTACCAGCGTCACGCAGGGTGACCGTCGCCGTCACCAGTCCACCGAGCAGGTAGGTCTCCTGATCGAAGGACAGTCCCGATGACGTCACCGCGAGGGGCAGCGAGACGACATAGGAGACGGAAATCGGGTAGGTCTGGCCGCCCAGGGTCAGGTTGAAAGACGCGGTGTACGTGCCGGGGGCTGCGGGTGCAGCCAAGCCGTCCCACGTGACCCACAGTCCGGAGTTAGTCGTCGTGTCGACGCCCGCTCCCACAGCCGTGGCACATGCGTCGGTGACAATCCCGGAGGCTGCCGTGCCACCCGGATCCACGCCTGCGGCGAGCAACCCGGTCGGGGCGCAGTTGCCGGTGGTGTAGAGAGCAGTGGCGATAGTGCCAGCAGCAGGTGTCGAGGTGATGGGTCCGACCGCCGCGGCGGAAAGATCGAGCACCGCACCATTCGAGTCAACGACGTGGACGATGGCAATCGGGGCAGCGGCAGCGGCCACGAGGTTGTTTGCGTTGACCGCGTAGTAGCCCTGGCTCACGACAGCCGCGGTGGAGACACCGGTACCGGTGACAGTCAGGTCACCCACCGCAGCGAAGGTGGCCGAAGCTGGCGGCACCAGTGAAGGATCAGTGGACACATCCACTGTCACGGTGCGCACACCCTGCGTCGGCACGGTCAGCCAGAAATCGCCGGTATTGGCGAGGGCTCCCATTGCTGCTGCATCCGCGACGACCGTCTTGCCGTCTCCGGAGATGGCCAAAACACCGACGGGGACTGCCAGCGCCTGGAAGACGCTGTCGCCACTCACTGAGAGCCGGTACCACGTGTTGCCAGCAGCGACGCCGAAGGCCGACTGCGTGATGGTGGCCTGGACACCGACTCCCGCACCGACAGCACAGTTGGGCACCACGGTTGTGGGATCGGGCAGTACGCCGCCTCCACCCGCATTGTTCGTGTCACAGAATGCCTGGACCGTTGGAGCGGCCTGCGCGCTGGGAGCGGCGACGAAGGCCGCACCACCGAGCAAGAGAGCTCCCGAGGCCAGACCGGCAAGCGTTCGCCTGCCTGTCTTGCGCATTGCTATCAACAATGTCTTTCCCTTCCTTCGAGCCGCGTGCGCAGTAGGGTGCGTCACCAATCGGCAGTCTCAGGCGAGACCAATTGAGATGTTCCGCAGTGTCGTGAGTCCGGGCCAGGATCGTGTCGCTGCATCACGTGATTGAGTACGCGATCGAAGGCGATTCACATGCGAGGGCGATTCGTGCCGTGAGTTTCCCCGGCACTGCCTGTGCGATTGACCGACACATGACTAGTGCTGACTGATGAGATCCAGCGCAACTTGCTCGAGTGCGCTCGGCACACCTGACGTCTGCACGACTGCTTCCCCGATGGCCGCGATGTCGAAGGCCGCGCCCGGTGCAAGCAGATCGAGCATCGCGGTGACGAAGCCGGCAGCGGGCGATGCAGCGCCCCCCGATGTCGAGAGCGGGTGCAGCGTCAGCACCTGCTCCGATGCCAGGCCGACGCGATCAGGTGTGGTGACGATCACCGACACCCGGGGCCCCGATCCCAGGACCACGGCGAGAGCAGCCTTGGCGTCGATCCCCTCCAGCCCATCCACCACGATGAGCATTCGCCGATCGGCCAGGGCTCGCGGCAGGGCACTGCGCAAGGTCACGGGCGTGCCATGGAGGCCGACCCCCGCGGCAATCCGCTCGAGGAGCTCGTCCCCGCTGGCCGCCGATGAAGCATCCACCCACATCACGCCGCCGGGCAGGTCATCCGCCAGGGTGCGAGCGACCGCGACGGCGAGCCGCGTCTTGCCGACACCGGCGATCCCGGAGATGGTCACGAGCGATGAGCCGCCGACCTCGAGCATCGTGACACTCGCGTGCACCTCGAGGTCCCTGCCGATGAGCGGACCGGAGTACGGCGGGACATCCACCTGCGAGCCCCACGCCCGGGACAGCGCCGCACGATCGCGCTGGGCCAGACGCGACATGGTGTCCACGAATTCCGCCGTTGGCTCAGCCCCCGTGCTCTCCTTGAGCCGGACACGGAAGTCACGCGCGATGTCGCCCGCCTCGGACAAGCGCCCCGCCATCGCGAGTGTCCGGGCGTAGAGCAGTGCACGCAGTTCGCGATCCGGATGGTCGGCGTAGGCCTGGGCCAGCAGGGGGATGAGTCCGTCGCAGTCCTGCGGGCTGCGGACGAGATCCACGCGCATGCGATGGAGTGCATCCTCGGCCGCATCGCGCAGCTGCAGGAGCCCGGCCCGGCGGACGGCGAATTCGCCATTGGGCAGATCGTCGTACGGCTTGCCCCGATAGAGCTCGAGCGCGGCTTCGAGGTGGCGGCGGGCCTCACGGAAATGTCCATCGCTCACCTGCTCGAGGCCGCGCTCCACGTGATGGCGGAACTCCACCTCATCGATCCGCTCATCGTCAACGTTGAGTCGATAGCCCCCGCCGACGAGCTCGATGGCGTGAGTGCCGAGGATTGTGCGCAGGTGGGAGACATAGGACTGCAGGCTGCGCAATTGCTGGGCCGTCGCCGATCCCCAGATGCGCTGGGAGATTGCCTCGCGCGCCACCACCTCACCAGGGTGGCTAGCCAGGATGGCCAGCACGCGCCGCTGCTGCGGCGCTGGCGGGTGGATCTCCTCTCCATCACGCAGGATGATCTGCGGGCCGAGCACCCTGATCGAGATGCCCTCGACAGCATGTAGCGCGTGCACGTCCAAGCCCCCTGTCGACTGCGGATCCCATGCGGATCCTCAGCGATAGGTCAACGCGTCACATGCGAGTGTCACAAGGTAATCGGTCAGCACTATCCGGTCATCACAGGAGCGTGAGCGAGGAGTCCCTCGTGAACTGCATGTTGGGCTCGCGGTACCTGTTCATGCCGCTCAGCGGTG
>JAULZJ010000062.1:0-19806 GCA_032117435.1 Candidatus Nanopelagicales bacterium
GGCAGCCAGCTGGCGTACTTCCTCTCCGACAGCGGTCCGCGAGTGCTCGTCGGGACGCCCGAGCTGCTCGACGGCCTGCGTACCGCCGGCGGCACACCGCCCGAGGTGGTCGTCGTACTCGACGTCGAGAACGCGCCTGAGATCCTCGGGGTCGGCCCCCGCTACCTCACCTGGTCGAAGCTCATCAGTGGCGACGTGCCGGCGGACGCGGACTGGTCCAGTTTCCGCCCTGGCCAGCTCGCTTCCATCGTCTACACGTCCGGGACCACCGGTCCCTCGAAGGGCGTCATGTGGCCCCACGGGTACTACCCGTCCACCGCGCGCCTCTACGCCACGTGGGCGGGTTTCGACGGCAGCTTGTCGTTCTACTCTGCGCAGCCGCTGTACCACCTCGACGGTCGCGCGGCCGTGTTGCTCGCGGTCTACCTGCGCGGCCGCGCGACGCTCGCTGCACGATTCAGCGTCTCGCGCTTCTGGGCCGATGTCGACGATGCCGGCGCGAACGCCTTCGGATTCATCGGCACGATGCTGCACTTGCTCGCCAAGCAACCCGGGCGCGGCAGGCCGTCTGGCGCGCCCCTCCTCGTTGGTGTGGGCTCCGCCATCCCGGCGAAGGAGCAGCGCGAGCTGGAGGAGCGCTTCTCCGTGCGACTGCTCGAGGGCTACGGCACGACCGAGGTCCCGCTGATCCTGGCCTGCCGCCGTGACGCGGGGACCACCGGCACGGTCGGCACGACAGCCGACGACATGCAGGTGATCCTCGTGGACGACGACGATGTTCCCGTGCCTGTCGGCGAGCCGGGCCTGCTGTGCGTTCGGCCCGAGGTGCCGTTCTCCGTCACCCTCGGCTACTGGAACAAGCCCGAGGCGACCGCTGAGACGTTCACCAACCTCTGGTTCCACACGGGCGACCTGTTGCGCGAGCTCGAGGACGGCAGCGGTTTCGAGTACGTCGGCAGGCGCAAGGACTCCATCCGCCGGCGCGGTGAGAACATCTCCGCCTGGGAGGTGGAGCAGGCCGGGCTCGAGCACGCCGAGGTGCTGGAGTGCGCAGCCATCGGCGTTCCATCCGATGTCGGCGACGAGGACGTCGCCCTGCTGGTCGTCCTACGCGAAGGCGCGGCGGTGACGCCAGCTGACCTGGTGGGCTTCATGGTCGAGCGACTGCCCCGCTTCGCGGTGCCCCGCTACGTGGAGGTCGTCGACTCGCTGCCCAAGACTCCCTCTGAGCGGGTCAACAAGGCCGAGGTGCGCGCGCGCGGCCTCACGGCGGCGGCGGTGGACCTCCAGCCGGCGTGGTAATCCGCCCATAAGCCGCGTCATCCCCCAGTCGGGCGCCGACTGGGACGGCGAGCCACAACCCGCGGCCAACGGTGTCAGCATGTCCTCCATGACCGAAGCACCGCAGCGCAGTGTCGAGGACCTGCCGCTCCTCGAGGCGATGGATACCGACAACTGGAGCCAGGATGTGTCCTGGGTGAGTCCGCTCTTCGAGCAGGAGGAACCAGGCCTGGCGCGCGTGTCGTGGGGCGACGTGGTGGCCTACCGGAACTCCGACCTGGTCGCGCTGCGCCAGCACCAGGACATCTCGCACCAGAGGTTCGTCGACCAGACGGCCCCCTACCTCGAGGCGGGCGTGCCGTACCCCGCCCTCTTCGAGTTCTTCGACTACTCCACCTTCACGATGCAGCAGCCGCAGCACCGGCCCATCAAGCAGCTGGTCAGCAAGCCCATGACCATGCAGGCCGTGTCCGTCTTCCGAGACGGCTTCGCCGGGATCGTCCAGGACCTGCTGCGCGAGGCCTGCGAAGCGGACTCCATCGAGTTCAAAGAGCAGTTCGCCAAGCCGGCGGTGGCGCGGTTCTGGAGTCTCGCACTGGACATGCCGCTGGACGAGTCAATGGCGACGGTCGAGGCCGCCGGTGTTGCGTTCGAGAGCTTCCTGCTGACAGCGACTCCGGAGCAGGTGCTGTACGCAGATGGTGGTGCTCGTGTGTACATCGACATCCTCACCGAAGCGCTCCGCCGGACGAACGCCCGCGGCACCTCGCCGTTCGTCGCGGAACTGATGGCAGGGCGTGAGGCCCTGGGCATGGACGAAGAGACCGCCCTGAAGCACTACGCCATGACCCTGCTCGACGGATTCAACACAACGGGCGCCTTCCTGACGACGCAGGTGTTCGCGCTCGCCGAGGCGGGCATCCAGCCCGCGGGCGTCGAGGGAGACCCCGTCCCCTTCAGCACGGCCGCCTTCCTCGAGGCGTCGCGGCTGCACCCCGCGGTGCTCCTGACTCTCCGCCAGGCGACGGCGGACCTTGTGCACGACGACGTCTTCCTCCCGAGCGGGACCAACATCGTCTGCCTCTGGCTGGCCGGCAACCGGGACCCGGAGGTCTTCCCGGACCCGCTTCGATTCCAGCTGGAGCGGGACAACCGGGCGCGGCAGCTCACCTTCGGCGGCGGTCACTACGTCTGCGCGGGGCGCAACGTCGTCCAAGCGCTCAGCGAGGTCATGGTCACCGAGATGGTCCGGGAGTCCGTCACCTTGGAGCTCGAAGGGCCAGCCGACTGGGTGCCCGCGACACTGACGCACGAGTTGGGGACCCTTCCGATTCGGATGCGTCGTGGCTAGCCGAATCCGCTGGAGCGATGACGAATCAAGCCGAGGCAGTTGACCGCCTGTGAAGCTCGTGATCAGCGACCGTCGAGACGTGGCGGACCGAGTCATCAGCCTTCACCTTCGCCGACCCGATGGAAGCGCACTGCCGCATTGGACGCCAGGAGCGCACGTCGACGTCCGCATCGACGACTTCGTGCGTCACTACTCGCTGTGCGGAGCCGTTGAGGACTCGCACGAGTGGCGCCTAGGGGTCCTCCACGAGATCGCCGGGCGTGGTGGCTCGGACCGCATCGTGCGAAGCGTCACGACGGGATCGGTTCTCGAGGTGAGCGAGCCGCGCAACAACTTTCCCCTGTTCGCCTCCGACCGCTACCTGTTCCTGGCCGGCGGCATCGGGATCACTCCGCTCCTTCCCATGCTCGAGCAGGCGGAACGGTCCGGCGCGCAGTGGCAGCTGGTCTACGGAGGACGGAGCCGCCGGTCCATGGCCTTCCTCGACGAGCTCGCCCGGTACAGAGACAATGTGCTGGTGGTCCCGCAGGACGAGGCCGGTCTCATCGACATCGCCGGGGCGTTGGAGGAGGCCGGGCCGGGGACCCTGGTCTACGCGTGCGGGCCCGAGCCCATGCTGGCTGCGGTCGAGGCGGCCATGACGGACTGGCCCCGCGGCTCGCTGTACGTGGAGCTCTTCCAGCCTGCAGAGCAGGCGCATGAGGACGACGACACCGCCTTCGAGGTGGAGTTCGCGGCAAGCGGCGTGACGGCTACGGTGCCCGCCGGTTCCTCGATCCTCGAGGTGGCCGAGTCGCTGGGGCTGCCGGTCTTCTCCTCCTGCCAGGAGGGGACGTGCGGGACCTGCGTCACCCCGCTCCTCGAGGGGACGGTCGACCACCGCGACGCCATCCTCAGCGCCGACGAGCGTGCCCGGCAGGATTCGATGTGCATCTGCGTGTCGCGTGCTGCTCCCGGGTGCGACCTTCTCCGACTGGATCTCTAGGGCAGGACCCGGTCCAGTCGATCAGTCAGGCGATCGGCCAGCCAAGCCATCTTGAGCGTGACCGGGTTCACGATGCCGGGGGCGAACTTCGGAGTGGGCCGCCACAGGGCCTTCAGATCCTGGTGCATCTCGCCGCCGGCCAGGTGCTCGGCGAACAGGTGGCCCAGGTACGGCGCCTGAGGCAGGCCATGGCCGTTGCAGGCGATCGAGTAGCACACGCGGGGCGACAGGTGCCCCGCCATGGGCAGCGTCGACGGGGTCATGCCGACCCACCCACCCCACGTGCGAGCCGGAGCCACGTCGACCAGTGTGGGGAACCGCGTGCGGAAGCCGTGCAGGATCTCTGCCACGACCCCCTGATCGGGCTGACGGTCCCCGATGGGTCCCCGGGGCATCTGCATCCGGCGAACGGTGCACAGGATGGACCCTCGCTCAGTCGTTCGATAGCTCTCCATCATCAAGTGGGTGGTGACGATGGGGACCCGACTGGTCCAGCCTGCTTCGTCCAGTCGTGCACCATCCACCGGATGGGTCTCGACGGCCGTCACACGGACCGGCGTGCTCAGCCAGCGAGGTGTGACGTCAAGGTCATTCATGAAGGCATTGGTGGTGAGCAAGACCTGGTTCGCGCGAACGGTGCCGTGGTCAAGCAGGATCTCGACGGTGGAACCCGATTCCTTGATCACGCGAACGGGCGACTCCTCGTAGACACGCACGCCCGCGCGGAGAGCGGTTGCCCTCATTCCCAGGGACAGCTCTCCCGGATTCAAGGTGCCGCCGAGTGGCATGCGAAGTCCGCCCAGAAAGGCTGCGGGAACTCCTGCTTCTGCGGAACTCAGGACCTTGCTTCGGCCTCCAGGCTTGACCAGCTTCTTGATCGCCCGGAGCTGCCGCTGGGTCGTTGCGGTGACCAGCATGCCGGTTCGCTCATAGTGACAATCGATGCCGTAACGATCGATGAGGTCCTCGGTGAAGGTGACCGAGGTGTTGGCGAACCGGGCAAGATCGCGTACGCGATCGGCGTAGAAGCGATTGAGGATCCGAGCGTCGCTGCCGATACTGTTGCTGAGGTATCCCGCGTTCCGGCCACTGGCTCCCCACCCGCACAGGTCCGCCTCGATGAGCGCGACATCGCGACCCAGTTGCGCCAGGCGCAGGGCCGCGGACATCCCACCGAGGCCCCCGCCGATCACCGCGACATCGCAGGTCACGTCGCCGCTGACCTTCGGCTGAAGGTCAGCGGGACGATCGACCCACCCGGTGCCGGATAGGTATGTCATCGGCGACACGATCGCGCGATTCATGCGCCTGCCCTTCGGGAGTCCTCTAGTGGGACTCTGCCGTGCCGAGGCGGATTCTGCCTCCCCAGCGCCAAGAACGACCCATCCGGGGGAGCCCGGTCGTCGATGATGTCGTCCCCCTCATCCCCCACCCGGGCACGCTGAACAGGGAACAGGGATGCGCCTCGCCCACGACGGGAAGAATGAGCGGACACGACACGGGAGCGGGATGTGACTGAGACAGACGTCGAATGCGTGGTGGTTGGCGGAGGGATCGCAGGCCTCGCCGCGGCCTATCGGCTCCGCCAGCACTCGGTTCTGGTCCTGGAGGCAAGCGACCGCCTAGGTGGTCGCGTGCGATCCCATAGCCGTGGCGACTACTGGGTGAACCTGGGTGCCATGTTCGTGGCGCCCGAGGGACCTCTTGCTGAACTGGCGCACCTGCCTGGCGTTGACCTCAACCGCCTGCGCGGTGCGGCGATCATGGACATCAAGGGCCGCAAGCTGCGCGCGAACTCGCCGGTCGACCTCATGGTCAAGGCTCCGATCTCGATGTCGGCGCGGTCGTCGCTCGCGCGGTTCAGCCTCAGACTGGGTCGCGACTACAAGCGGATGAACAAGAAGGGCCCGGAAGGTCGTTCCTACACCGATCAGCTCGACTCTCGCTCGGCCGCCGAGGTGTTCGCTGTCTCGAGCGATGCCCGTTCGATTGTCGATGCGCTGTCGCGCAGCTGGACATCTGCGGAGCTCGACGAGGTGTCAGGCGCTCACGCGACGGCGTACTTCTACCTCACGATGGGCAAGGGCAGCCACATCGGCGACCTGACGTTCCCGACAGGTGGGAGCGAGAGTGTCATCCGTGCCACCGCCTCCGCGCTGGGGTCGAACGTACAGGTCCAGACGGAGGCCAGGGTCCGAAGTCTCCGTTCGGAGAACGGGATCGTCCACGTCGAGTACGAGTTGGAGGGTCGGAGCGTCAGCCTGAAGGCCAGGCAGGCGGTGGTGGCGACCCAGGCATTCGCTGCCCTGGGTTTCCTGGGTGGAATGCCGTCTGAGTACGTCGATGCGCTGGCGGCGGTGAAGTACGGATCCTTCCTGTGCGGGGGCATCTTCACCAACGAGACGGGACCTCAGGTCTGGGACGACTACTCGTTCATCACCACCCCGGGACGTTCCTTTGCGGCCATCTTCAATCCGGTGTCGGTCCTGCGGACGGGTTCGATTCGACGGCCCGGGGGATCGCTGTCGTTCTACGCGGGGGGACAGACCGCCCGCGACCTGATGGACGCCACTGACGAGGAGCTGATCACGACCTGGGCGCCCGAGGTGGCGGACGTGCTGGGCTGTTCGACGGACATCTTCGAGTCCTACGTGTTTCATCGCTGGCCACAGGCCGTGCCGTACTGGTCTCCAGGCAGTCGTGCGTCGGCTCGCATTCTGCGCAGGAGTCCCAGTGACACCATCCACCTGGCCGGTGACTACCTCGGCTATCCGGGCATGCCGACCGGTGCCCTGTCCGGACACAACGCAGGCAACTCCGTCTTCGAGCGACTCAGCGCGTAGGCGACACCACCGAGGGAGCGACGCATGGAATCGATGGACAGCACCGACGTCCCCGAGGCGCTGTGCCTCATCGACGGTCAGTGGATCGCGGGCGAAGGACCCTGCAAGGAGACGATCAGCCCCTCGACGGGCACGCCGGTTAGCAAGGTGCATTTCGCATCCGCAGCCCAGGTCGACGCCGCAGTCAAGGCCGCCGAGCGAGCCCAGCGAGACTGGGCCAGGCGTCCCATCGCGGAGCGAGCCGACATCCTGATGCGCGCACTCGATGCGGTCGAGCCGCATCTCGAGGAGCTGTCCGTGTGGGTCTCGCGCGAGATGGGTAAAACCATCAACGAGTCGCGATATGAGATGGGACCCCTGACGATCGGTGTCAGCAGGGCTGCCGTGGAGGATGCCCGACGTTTCGGCGGCTCCACGCCTCCCCCATTCGATGCCGCACACACGAACCGCCGCGTGATGACCGTCTATGAACCCATTGGCGTGGCCGGCCTCATCTCGCCATGGAATTTCCCCGTGGACATGCTGGTGGGCTGCGTCACCGCCTTGGTCGTGGGCAACGCCGTTGTCTGGAAGCCCAGCGAATGGGCTCCCCTGTCTCCCCAGCTGGCGGCCAAGGCGTTCGCGGAGGCGGGCCTGCCGGATGGCCTCTTCAACCTCGTCTACGGAGGCCCAGAGGTCGGCGAGGAACTGGTCACCCACCCAGGAGTCGGGGTCATCGCGTTCATCGGCAGCACGGCAGTCGGTGAGCAGATCACGCGTGCGGCTGGCGTGAAGCGCCTGCTGCTCGAGTTGGGCGGGAACGGGCCGATGGTGGTCCTGGACGACGCTGACGTGGATGCTGCCGTCGCGTCTGCAGTGGAGTCGTGCTTCTACATGGCCGGGCAGGTGTGCACGGCTGCGGAGCGCCTCATCGTTCACGAGGCCATCCACGACGAGTTCGTCAGCAAGCTGGTGGAGCGCACCAGGGCCTTGCGCATGGGCGACCCGTTGGATGAGTCGACCGAGATGGGTCCCATCTCGGAGGAGCGCATCATGGCCAAGGTCGAGCGCCACGTCGAGGATGCTCGCGCCCAGGGCGCGACCATCGAGGTCGGTGGACGCCGGGACGGGATGTACTACGAGGCAACAGTTCTCACCGGAGTGCGGCCCGGCATGCAGATCGCCGACGAGGAGACCTTCGGACCTGTCGCGCCCATCATCAAGGTGGCGAACGCTGCCGAAGCGCTCGCGATCGCGAACGACTCGCCGTACGGCCTGTCCATGGCGGTGTGGACGTCGTCATTGAAGACCGCGTTCGAGATGGCCGAGGGCTTGCAGGCCGGATCAGTGGCCGTAAACGGCGGCACGAACGACTGGGAGATCAACGGTCCGTTCGGTGGCTACAAGAAGAGCGGAATCGGGCGGGAGCTCGGGGAGGACAGCCTCCGGGCGTTCACCAACGCCAAGACGATCAGTTTCAGCATCCTCTGACGGCGATGGCCGTGCCTGCATCGAGCAGACATGGCCATCGTCATGTCTCTGCAGATTGCGATGTCAGCAGCCGAACGGACAGCCGTGCGAGTATTCCGAAGCAGCGAAGACCTGACTGCCGCAGTGGCAGAGCACGTTGGCGACAGCGCCTGGATCGAGATGCCTCAGGTGCGCATCAACCGGCTCGCCGAGGCCACGGGTGATCACCAGTGGATCCACATGGATCCCGGGCGGGCTTCAGCAGGCCCATTCGGCAGCACCATCGCGCACGGCTGCCTCGTCCTGTCCCTATCGGCTCGTACCTACGGGCAAGCGCGCAGATCGACTCCGTCGAGCACAGGCCCAACGGCGTCAAGGTGCTGACGCGGGCGATCGTCGAGCGGCAGGATCGGGACCAGCCTGCTTGCATCGCGGACCTGCTCGATCTCGTTGTCTTCGACGCATGATTCGGGGCAGCCGGCCGTGTGGCCGCTGGCATGGACGGATGGCAAGCTCCTGGACCAGCGATTTCCCGATGGGACAGGCTGTGTCCTTTCATCGCGTGATGGTCACTACCTGGGCCTTGCGGGCGAGTGTGTTGAGGTGATGGAAGAGCAGCAGGCGCGGCTTCTCGCCCGCGCGTGCCGGATCCATCGTCACCGTGAGGCTCGTGCCCGTGGCCGATGGCGCGGGGATGCTGCCCACGTTGGTGAAGGCCGTCAAAGCCGGTGAGAGAACGTCGCTGCGCAGCGGCACGCGGGGATGCCCGATGACATCGACGATGCTGCCATCAGGGCCTAGTGCCTCAACCCAGTAGGAGATGGTGGTCGTCTCGGCAGTGATGTACGGCGTGAGGGGGGCACCAGTGATCGAGTCGATTGGGTTGGCGAGACCAGCGAGATTGACCGGCAGGGTCATCACGTTGCCGTGGAGCTTGGCGGTGTCTTTGTCGCCCGCGACGTTGTTGATGAGTTCTATTGAAGGAACCGTGATTCCGTCGCCGGGTCGCACCCCAATGGTCAAGGCGACGAAGACGTCCTGGCCCGCGTCGAGATTTGCGACCGCGAGGTCGGCGGTGCCCTCGTTATCCGTGTCGAGATAGACGACGAAACTTGCAATGTTGGCCGCACTTCGCCAGGGCTGCCAGCTGGCAATCCCGAAGAAGGCCTTCCCGGGAGTGTCCGCGGAGAGGGGATCGCCGCCATCCGCGGAGATCTCGCGGGCGTCGGAGGTGAAGCCGACGTAGCGCATGTCGGCGGACGCCTCGTCGGCAGTGTTGACGCAGCCTGTCGTCACACCCGGCTCGCACTCGGGAAGCCGAGGGCTCTCGCCCATGAGTTGGAGTGCCGAGATGCGAGAGCGCTCGCGCTCGTAGCCCTTGGATCCACGCACATCGATGCCCCGGCCGCTCAGTGTGAACGAGCCCGTGAGGAGTGGGCTCGTGCCGCTCACCCGCACCGTTGCTGGGGCCGCCAGAGTCGATGCCGGTCGCGGGGCAGCGAAGACCGGCACCCGCAGCGCATCCCGGCCTCCAGGGGTCACGAGGAGGTGCGAGCTGATGTCGGTGAGGAAGTCGCGCATGGTGCCGTCGGCGAGAGGATCCAGCGAGATCGTCGGGTCGGCCTTGTGGATGAGGCGAGTGGGGTCCACCGTGAGGGTGACGCGCACCGTGGCGGACTTCCCGGGTGCCAGGGTCACGCTGCGCGGGGACACGGCGTACGACGCGCCGGGCAGGGCATTGAGCGCCTGCAGGCTGATGGCGTAGGCACGCGAACCACCGCTCGTGCGCAGGTCCTTGATGCGCACGGACTTGGACACCTTGCGGGCTGACGCGACATTCATCACGCCGAAGGAGACGCTCACCGCTCCGGGATCGTCGACGACGTAGGCCACGGCGTCGGTGGATACGGCACCGAGCGCATCGATGCGCCCTGAGCCCATGCGCAGGTTGTCGTAACGCGGGCCGGACTTGCCCGGCTCGAGGAAGAGGTCGTGGTCCGCGGTGTTCATGATCGCGGCCTTGACCTGCTGGGGCGTCCAAGTCGGATGCGCGGCGAGCACGAGCGCCGCCACGCCCGCGGTGATCGGCGCGGCCATGGAGGTGCCGCTGTAGCTCACGCCCTGGTTGCCGGTGCCGACGGCGGCGGAGAAGATCGTCCCGCCGGGTGCGCTGACGTCGGGCTTGACGTTGCCGGCGAGGGCAGTGCCGCGGGAGGTGAAGTCCATCGCCATGTCCGTCGGGTCGTCGGGCCCGGTGACGATGACCCTCTCGCTGTTGCGCAGGCTCCCGTCGATCGTGGCCGTGACCGCCGTGCCCGCTTGGAGCGCAGCGTGCAGCGCATCCGTCGCTGGTCTGAGGGTGAGCAGCGAGGGGATACGCGCGTCGCCCGCGATGCCGACGCTGAAGAGAGTCTGCGGACCGCCGAGAATGGCACCGATAGCCCCTGCTTCAGCAGCATGACCCACGCGTCCCGCGGAGCCGCATCTGCGGGTCGCGTCGTTGACATCCCACTGGAGCAGCACGATGCGCCCAGCGACCTTGGCCGCATCCGTCGCGTCGAAGACGTCGCAGCCGTCCGCGTTGTTGCCCGCACCTAGCGGTGCCGACCAGTCACCGATCTCGACGACTCTGCCCGTAGCGCTCTGGCTCGCCCAGTCGTTCGCGCCCGCGAGGAGGGCCGCGTAGGTGCGCGACGCATCCCCGATCGTCGCAGTGAAGCCATCGGTGATCTGGCCGTTGTCCTCGCTCGCGGCGACGGAGAGGGCCTTGGTCGCGACGCCCGGCGAGCCGGTGATCTCGTAGGTGTCCCCGGAGTTGCCCGCGGACGCGACCACCATGATGCCCGCTTCGACCGCGTTGTTGCTCGCGACCGCGTCGGGATCCTGCACGGATCCATACTCGGAGCCGAGTGACATGTTGACGACGTCGAGATGGTCGGAGAAGTCGCCATCACCGTTGGGGTCCATGGCCCAGTCGAGGCCCTCGATCACGAGGTTGGTCGATCCATCGCATCCGAATACCTTGATCGCGTAGAGCGTCGCCTCGGGTGCCGATCCAGGGCCGATGCCCATGGTGTCGAAGGGCGTGCTTGCATCCCAGGGGCCGTCGTACGTCGTGCCATCAGCGGCCACGCCGTAGCCGCCTGCGGTCGCCCCCACGTGCGTGCCGTGCCCCTGGCAGTCGAGCGGGTTGTCGTCGGCCTGCGGGATGGCGGTGGCTGGATCGCTCGCGTTGTAGGCGTTTCCTGCCAGGTCGATGCCGCCCGCGACCTTGACCGGATCGGGATAGACCGGTGATTGCCCGGCATCCTTGGCTGCGAATGCTGCCTGGTACGCCGCGACGGTGCCCGGACCTCCGAAGGCCGCATGCGTATAGTCGATGCCGGTGTCCATGATGCCCACGGTCACGCCTTCGCCCGTACCTGCCGCACCGGTCCACGCTGCGGGTGCAGAGACGAGTGGCACCCCGATGAAGTTGTCACGCTCCTTGGGCACGAGCCGATGCACGGCCTTGACGCCCGGGATGCTCGCCAGCCGGTCGAGATCGTCCGCGTCAGCACGCACCGCGACCCCGGCGTAGACATTGGTGGCCTCGAAGATGACGTTCTGCTTGCCCACGGCACGGCGTACTCCCACGGCGAGCGCCTCGACGCGCGCGACGGCGGCGCTCGCGGATACGCGCGCGCTGCGCGGCGTGGGTGCCTCGGCCCAGGCGACTGCCGCCGGCAGGGCGTCCAACTCGAGCATGACGCTCACGGTCTGCGGGGCAACGGGCAGTGTCAGCCGCTCGAGCGACCCCGTGCCCTCCGGTGATGCCGCGCTCGCCGGGGCGGCGAGCACCGCCAGGGCGAGGCTGAGCGCGAGTGCGGGCGTTGTCAGGAGGCGGAGACGGGTCACGTCGTCACCGTACGCCTCGCCCGAACGGTCCATGCACGTATTCCGCTTGCCTGTGCCAGGATCTGGCCGTGAAGGCGATCGCGGTAGCCCGTCAGGAGCGGCAGGAGCTGTGCGATCTCCTCCTCGAGGTGGGGCCAGATGCGCCGACGCTGTGCACGGGCTGGACGACGCGCGATCTCGCTGCGCATCTGGTCGTGCGCGAGTCCCGGCCGGATGCGGCGCTCGGCATCGTCGTCAAGCCCCTCGCCGGCTACGCCGATGCCGTGCAGTCGAAGGTCGCGATGCGCCCCTGGCCCGAGCTCGTGCGCGATGTGCGGGAGGGCCCGCCCCTGCTATCGCCTTTCCGCCTGCCCGGGGCCCAGTCGATCGCCGACCCCTTCGAATTCACGATCCACCACGAGGATGTGCGTCGGGCGCAGTCGGGCTGGTCGCCTCGCGATCTACCGACCGCCGAGCAGGATCTGCTGTGGGAACGCCTGGCGCGCGCAGGTCGCCTGCTGGCGCGCACCAGCCCCGTCGGCATCGCGCTGCGGCGCAGCGACACGGGGGAGCTGATCGTCGCGAAGTCGTCTCCCACGTCGGTCACGCTCATCGGCCAGCCGCTGGAGATCCTGCTCCGCCTCTACGGCCGACGCGAGTGCATCGTCGAGGTCGAGGGCGCGCCCGACGCTGTCTCCCGCTTCGAATCCGCCAGATTCGGTCTGTAGAACGGGAGTGGCGTCTGCCCTAGCATCGATGACGTGACCCCCGCACCCATACGCACGGGTCGACTCGCACGCCTGGTCGATTCGGATGCCTTCAACCTCGCCATCGCGGCTGTCATCGTGGCCAACGCCATCGTGCTCGGCCTCGAGACCTTCCCCACCATGATGTCGTCCTACGGTGACATCCTCATCGCCGCCAATAATGTCTGCTACGGCATCTTCGTCGTCGAACTCATCCTGCGCTTTGCCTCTTACGGGCGTCGCCCGCAGGACTTCTTCAAGAGCGGCTGGAACATCTTCGACCTCATCATCATCGGAGGCGTCTGGATCCCCGGCGTCCGGGAGAACGCCACTCTGCTGCGTATCCTGCGCCTCGCGCGTATCGCCCGGCTCCTGAGATTCCTCCCTGATGCCCGCGTCCTCATCACGACCGTCGTGCGCTCGCTGCCTCCGCTGGGAAGCATGGTCATCCTGACGTTCCTCATCCTCTTCCTCTACGGGATGGTCGGCTGGGCGATGTTCGGTGTGGCTCTCCCGGAGACGTGGGGCACCATCACGCGCGCCATGCTCACGCTCTTCGTTCTGCTCACCCTCGAGAACTTCCCGACGTACCTCGAGCAGGCCACCGCGGTCACACCATGGGCCACGGTCTACTTCGTCTCGTATGTGCTCGTCGCGGCCTTCGTCATCTTCAACCTGCTCATCGGCATCATCATCGGCTCGATGGAGAGCGCTCGTGAGCGCGAGGCACTCCGCGAGGCCCAGGAGTCGGGCGTCTCCGGCGATGCGGTCGCTCGGATCCACGCCATCCGCGAAGCCCTCGATGCGCTCGAGGCAGACGTGCACATCCTCCGCGACCGCGAGAAGGGGACCCGGGGGTAGCGTCTGCCCATGCCGCTCGTCGCAGGAGTCGATTCGTCCACGCAGTCCGTCAAGGTCGTCATCCGCGACGCCGAGACGGGTCACCTCGTCCGGGAGGGCCGGGCCGCGCACCCGGACGGGACCGAGGTGCACCCGGACCACTGGTGGTCGGCACTCGAGCAGGCGAGCGAGGGTCTCCTCGATGGCGTGACAGCGATGGCCGTGGCGGCACAGCAGCACGGCATGGTGACCCTCGACGATGTGGGTGACGTCGTACGACCTGCACTTCTGTGGAATGACACGCGCTCCGCGCCGGATGCCGCCGACCTCGTGTCGGAGTGGGGTGGACCGCAAGCGTGGGCCGATGCAGTCGGCAGCGTCCCGGTCGCGTCGTTCACTATTTCCAAGGTGCGCTGGCTCGCGCGCAATGAGCCGGAAGCCGCCTCGCGCGTCGCGCGCGTGCTGCTGCCGCATGACTGGCTGACCTGGCGGCTCGCGGGGAAGCCCGCCGAGGCGACCACCGATCGCGGTGATGTCTCGGGCACCGGCTACTGGTCACCCGCGGCTGGCGACTACCGGCTGGACCTGCTCGAGCTGGCCTTCGGCCGTGCCTACGACGTCCCTCGAGTGGCGGCTCCCCACGAGGTCGTGGGCGAGACCGCCACCGGGATCCTGCTCGCACCCGGCACCGGCGACAACATGGGTGCCGCCCTCGGCGTCGGTGCACGCCCGGGCGACGTCGTCGTCTCCCTCGGCACCTCCGGCACGGCCTTCGCCGTAGCCGATGCGCCCACGGCCGATCCGAGCGGCGAGGTCGCGGGATTCGCCGATGCGACGGGTCGATTCCTTCCCCTCGTCTGCACCTTGAACGCCGCTCGCGTGATCACGGCGACCGCCGCCATGCTCGGCACCGATGTCGATGGCCTCACGCGCCTCGCGCTGCAAGCCGCACCCGGCAGTGGCGGCCTCGTACTCCTGCCCTATCTCGATGGAGAGCGCACGCCCAACCTCCCGGAGGCGACCGGCTCGATCCTCGGGATGACTCGCGACGCGATGACACCTGCCAACCTCGCCCGCGCCGCGATCGAGGGCATGCTCTGCGGACTGGCCGATGCCGTCGATGCCCTGCGCGCGCAGGGCGTCGTACCCGCTCGCATCCTGCTCGTCGGCGGCGCGGCGGCGAATCCCGCCGTGCAGGAGGTGGCGACGCGGGTATTCGACCTGCCCGTGGTGGTGCCGCCTCCGGGGGAGTACGTCGCGGACGGCGCGGCCCGCCAGGCCGCCTGGGCGCTGCTCGGGGGAGCCGAGGCTCCGGCGTGGGAGCTCGCCGGCGAGATCGTGGGCGATCCGCAGCCGGTGCCCGCGATCCGCGAGGCCTACGCCGCGGCCCGGCGTACCGTCCACGGCGCCTGAGGCCCAGCCGCGCCCACCGCGGAGGTCTGGCCCACCCGCGAGCGTGACTAATTCGTTATCCATTCAGTCATGCCCTGGTATTGCGCAGGTCACATCCCGGCCATATGTTCGGGCTGACAACAATTTCCGGGGGGGCTAGCCCCGGCATAACGCAAGGTGGCTCAGTGGCTGACTACACCCCGACCCCGGACGACCGCTTCGCCTTCGGCATGTGGACCATCGGGCACCCGGGTCGCGACCCCTTCGGCGACGCCACGCGTCCGGCGATCGATCCGGTCGACTACGTCAAGGGCCTTGCGGACATCGGCGCGTGGGGTGTGAGCTTCCATGACGACGACCTCATGACCTTCGGTGCGCCGGAAGCGGAGCGCCGCGCTCAGCTCGACCGCTTTAAGAAGGCGCTCGACGAGACCGGGATCGTCTGCTCGATGGCGACGACCAATCTCTTCTGGCATCCGCTCTTCAAGGATGGCGCCTTCACATCGAATGATCGCGATGTGCGCCGCTACGCGATTGCCAAGTCGATGCGCAACCTCGATGTCGCGGCCGAGCTCGGCGCACCGACGTATGTCTTCTGGGGCGGACGCGAGGGCGTGGAGGCGGCCGCATCCAAGGAGCCGCAGGACGCACTCGAGCGCTACCGCGAGGCACTCGACTTCCTCGCGGGCTATGTCAAGGACAAGGGCTACGACATCCGCTTCGCCATCGAGCCCAAGCCCAACGAGCCTCGCGGCGACACCTTCCTGCCGACCGTGGGCCACGCGTTGGCCTTCATCCAGACCCTGGACAACGCCGAGATGGTCGGGCTCAACCCCGAGGTCGCCCACGAGACGATGGCGGGGCTGAGCTTCTATCAGGGTGTCGCCCAGGCGCTGTGGCAGGGCAAGCTCTTCCACATCGACCTCAACGACCAGAAGATCGGTCGCTACGACCAGGACCTGCGCTTCGGATCCGAAGGCATCAAGGACAACTTCTTCCTCGTCCGCCTGCTGGAGAACTCCGGCTACGCCGGTCCGAAGCACTTCGATTCCCGCCCCTACCGCAATGAGGGGGGCGAGGGCATCTGGGACTTCGCGCGCGGAAGCATGCGCACCTACCTCATCCTCAAGGAGAAGGCGAAGGAGTTCGACGCCAATCCCCGCGTGAAGCAAGCCTTCGCCGATGCTGGCGTGCCCGAACTCGCGCAGCCCACGGTGGGGCCGTATTCCACTGGGGCCGCCGACCAACTCCTCTCCGAGAAGTTCGACCCCGAGACCCTGGCCAGCCGCGGCTATCGCAATGAGCAGCTGGACCAGTTGGTGATCGACACGATCCTCGGCGCCTAGCCGAGTCGGTCACCCACCGCACTACCGACCGATCGCACAACCGCACGGCAGTATCCGACACATGCAGGGTCGCCCTGCTGAGAAAGGACCCAGATGTCCAAGCGCACCTTCGGAGCCATCGCCGGCCTTGCCGCCGCTGGCCTCCTTCTTGCCGCCTGTGGCGGCAGCGGTGGCGACGCCGCATCCTCCAGCGCCGCACCGACCTCCGCCGCTCCGGAGAGCAGCTCGGCCGAGCCCGCTCCCGTGGCCGCCAAGGTCGGCGTCATCCTCCCCGACGCCGCTTCGTCGGCTCGCTGGGAGACCGCGGATCGTCCGTTCCTCGAGCAGGCATTCCAGGCGGCCGGCGTCGAGTACGACATCCAGAACGCCAATGGCGACAAGGCGAAGTTCGCCACCATCGCCGATCAGATGCTGGCCTCCGGCATCAACGTCCTCATGATCGTCAACCTCGACAGCCCCTCCGCGGCCGCTGTCATCGCCAAGGCTGACGCGCAGGGTGTCCCGACGATCGACTACGACCGCCTCACACTCGGTGGTGGAGCTCAGTACTACGTGTCGTTCGACAACGTCGCCGTCGGCACCAAGATCGGCGAGGGTCTCGTGACCTGCATGCAGGACGATGGCAACGACTCCGGACCGGTAGTGCTCCTCAACGGCTCCCCGACCGACAACAACGCCACCCTCTTCAAGGAGGGCTACGAGGCGGTCATCACCGGCGCCGGCTACACGGTCGCTGCCGATCAGAGCGTTCCGGACTGGGACAACACCAAGGCCGGCACGATCTTCGAGCAGATCTACACCGAGACCGGTGGTGACATCATCGGTGTCGCCTCCGCCAACGATGGACTCGGTGGTGCGGCCATCGCCGTCCTCGAGCGCAATGGCGTGGCTGGCGAGATCCCCGTCACCGGTCAGGATGCCACCGACGAGGGTCTGCAGCGCGTGCTCCTCGGCACCCAGTGCATGACCGTCTACAAGGCGATCAAGGCCGAGGCCGATGCTGCTGCTGCTCTCGCCGTGGCTCTCGCCAAGGGTGAGATCCCCACTGCCGATGGCCTGGCTACCGCCTCGGTCACCGACACGGAGACTGGCGGCACCGTCAAGGCTGTCCTCCTCGAGCCGATCTCGGTCTTCCCCGAGAACGTCAAGGACGTCATCGCCGACGGGTTCACCACCTACGATCGCGTCTGCACCACCCCCGCGATCCAGGAGAAGTGTGCGGAGTACGGCATCACTCCGTGATGCACTAACCGCTCAACGCAGTACGCCATGAAGAAGCAGTGGGGGTGGGTCGGAATCCGGCCCGCCCCCACTGCATTCCTGCCAGACTTGCCCGCAGTCAACCGTCGACCCTGCGAGGAGCGATGACCGATACCAGTGCACCCCTGCTGTCCCTCCGAGGCGTCAACAAGAGCTTCGGCCCCGTGCACGTGCTGCGCGATGTCGATCTCGATGTCCGTGCTGGCCGTGTCACCGCACTCGTCGGCGACAACGGTGCTGGCAAGTCCACGCTGATCAAGGGCATTGCCGGCATCTATCCGTTTGATAGCGGTGTCGTGAGTTTCGAGGGCAAGCCCGTCTCGATCGGAGCTCCCAAGCAGGCGAATGACCTCGGTATTGAGGTCGTGTACCAGGATCTCGCCCTCTGCGACAACCTCGACGTCGTCCACAATATGTTCCTCGGCCGCGAGGTTAAGTCGGGCGTCACACTCAACGAGACCGACATGGAGAAGCGCGCGGGCGAGACCCTCAAGGGACTCTCTGTGCGCACGCTGAAGTCCCTGCGCCAGCAGGTATCGAGCCTCTCGGGCGGCCAGCGGCAGACCGTGGCCATCGCGCGCGCGGTGCTGTGGAATTCCAAGCTCGTCATCCTCGACGAACCCACTGCGGCCCTGGGCGTGGCGCAGACCGAGCAGGTCCTAAACCTCGTGCGTCGACTGGCCGACAACGGTCTCGGCGTCATCCTCATCTCGCACAACATGAACGACGTGCAGGCAGTCGCCGACGACATCGCCTGCCTCTACCTCGGGCAAATGGCGGCCCAGGTCGAGAAGGCGACCGTGTCCTCGCAGCAGGTCGTCGAACTCATCACCACGGGTCGCTCCGGAGAGATCGGACTCCAGCCGGAGACCGCCATGGGAGGAGCAGCATGAGTGCGCAGGTCACCGATGTCGACGTCCCCGCAGCGGGTGATACCGGGGGCATTGGCCAGGCTGTCCGCGACTACTGGGCTCGCGTGCGGGGCGGCGACATCGGATCGCTCCCCGCGGTGCTCGGCCTCATTGCGCTCGTCATACTCTTCGGCGCACTCGAAGGATCGACGTTCCTCTCCATCTTCAACTTCGCCAACCTCATCAACCAGAGTGCGGCGATCATCGTGCTCGCGATGGGACTCGTCTTCGTCCTGCTCCTGGGCGAGATCGACCTGTCGGCGGGGTTCGCGGCGGGCACGTGTGCTGCTGTGCTCGCGGTTGCTCTTAACAACTGGGGTCTCGCCTGGCCGGTCGCTCTGCTGGCAGCCCTGCTCACCGGATCGATCATCGGCCTCGTCATTGGCAGCCTTGTCGCACGCCTGGGCATCCCCAGCTTCGTCGTCACGCTCGCGATGTTCCTTGCCCTGCAAGGCGCCATGCTCCTCATCATCGGCGAGGGTGGCACCATCCCGATCCGCAGCGACGCGATCCTCGTCATCATGAACGGCAACATGGCGGTGTGGTTCGGCTGGTTGCTCGCGGTCGTGATCACCGTCGGATTCGCCGGCACAACACTGCTGGCGATCAGGCGACGACGCTCGGCAGGGCTTCCAGCTGAGTCGATGAGTGTCTGGGCGATCAAGGCCATCTCGCTCGGTGCACTCATCTTCATCGCGACCTACCTGCTCAACCAGGAGCGCCAGCTGCCGTCCGCCAAGGTCACGATCCAGGGCGTCCCCTGGGTGGTCGTGGTCATCCTCGTGCTCCTTGTGGGCCTGACATTCATCCTGCAGCGCACCGGCTTCGGTCGACACGTCTATGCCGTGGGTGGCAATCGTGAGGCGGCACGGCGTGCGGGCATCAATGTCAAGGGCCTGATGATCACCTGCTTCATCTTCTGCTCCACCCTCGCTGCCGTGGCCGGCATCCTGCTCGCCTCCCGTGACAACTCCGTGTCCCCCACGACAGGCGGCGCGCAGACGCTGCTCTTCGCCGTCGGCGCAGCGGTGATCGGTGGCACCAGCCTCTTCGGTGGCCGGGGCAAGATCCGCGACGCGGTGATCGGTGGCCTCGTCATCGCCGTTATCGCCAACGGTCTCCCGCTCATCACGCAGCAGTCGGGCATCCAGTTCATCGTCACCGGTCTCGTGCTCCTCGTGGCGGCGAGCGTCGATGCCATCTCCCGCAGACGCGCCGCAGCGACCGGTAGGTAGGCACGTGCCCACCCTCGCGGGAGCGACGCAAGACGAAGTCCGCCGTTCCAACCTCTCGACCGTCCTCCGTCTACTCCACCTCGGCGGACCCCAGACACGCTCGCAGTTGACCGTGCACACGGGGCTCAATCGCAGCACCGTCGGTGATCTCGTGAGTGCTCTGGCATCCCTCGGGCTCGTGCGCGAACGCCCCGGGGATGTCCGCGGCGTCGGGCGGCCTTCGCTCGTCGTGGAGCCGGTGCCCATGTCCGTCGCCGTCCTCGCCCTCGATCTGCGCGTGGAGCGCACGGT
>JAULZJ010000063.1:0-1766 GCA_032117435.1 Candidatus Nanopelagicales bacterium
CTCGTGGGCGATGCTTATGCGTTGTCGGCCCGGTGGGACCACTCACACCATGATCCATGCGTGCGACATAACTGCGACATTGACATGACGGGAGGGTGACGCAGACCACGGAAACTCCTGGGATTCCCACCGGATCACGCAGAACCCCCCCTTGCGTTGCCGCCGATGTGACGTGCGCCATAGTGGACGGATGGCAGATGAGTCGGCCATGCACGATCAGGCGGAGGCCCTCCTCGCCGATGCTCGTGCTCGCGAAGACGAGGCCCGCTCCCAGGGCAAGTCCTACTCCGTCGCACTCCAGCGCACCCGCGCCAGCCAGGCCTTGATCGCCCTCGGGCGCGCGGATGAGGCGCTCGCCGACATCGATGCGGCCCTGGACTACGTCGCGATGCTGCGGGACGACGGTGAGCACGAGCGCCAGCGCCTGCTCCACATGGGCTCGCTGTCCTTGCCGCCCGTGGGCGAGGACCTCGGCGACATCGACTCCCTCGAGGCGTGGGCGCGAGTGGGACGGGCCACCGCACTCACCAGGCTGGGCAGGTTCGGCGAGGCACGCGTCGCCATCGACGAGGCCCGCCCGTGGGCGCGCGGCTTCCGTCGGCGGTCACTGCGCAAGCAGCTCGACGCCCTCAGCGATGAGGTCGCGCGCGTGGATGGTGCCGGGGCCGAAGCCCTCGGGGCCATCGATCGCACCCTCCGCGATCCGGCGATCCCCGAGGTGGAGCGTCGTGCCGCGCGCTACGAGCGCGCCGCGCATCTCGTGGACGAGGGCAGGTATGACGAGGCCACGCGCGAAGCTCTCGTCCTCATCCGCGATGCAGAGGATGACCCTGCACTCACCGCTCGCGCGCGCCAGGTCCTCGGTGCCGCACTGGCAGCGCAGGGACTCGACGACGAGGCGGATGCGACGCTGCGGGCGGCATTCGATGGCTTCCGCTCGCTGGAGGATCACCAGGCAGCCGTGACCGCCGCGCCCGGTCTGGCGTGGCGCTTCATCGAGCGAGGTCAGCCGCATCAGGCCATCGAGATCGTCGATGCCGCGCTGCAGGCTGCCCGCGCACTCGACGATCGCGGCAGCGAAGTCGACCTCCTTGCCACGCGCGGCACGGCGTACGACCTCGCCGGTGACACGGCGGCCGCGGTCGAGTCCTTCGCCTCAGCCGTGCGCGTGGCGGAGCGCATCCCCGATCCCGTGCGAGCAGCAGATGCGCGCCACGGCGAGGCCATCGTGAGCTCACGCAGTGGGGACGCGCACGAGGCCGTCGAAGCGCTGTCGCTGCTCGACGCCGCCGGTGCCACCTACACGGAGGCCGGACTGCCGGAGCGTGCCGCGGAGTGCGCGCATGAGGCGGCTGCCCTCCTGGGACGGCTCGGGTCCTACGACGCAGCGCGCCAGCGCTACCTCGCCGCGCGCGCGGGCTACCTCGCCATTCCCGAGGTCCTGCGGGCTGATGACCCCGATGCGATTCCCGATTGCGACTTCAACCTGGGCGTCCTCGACGCGATCGCGGCGGGAGTCCCAGCACCGCCCGAGGCCTTCGGCAGCGGTGGTCATCAGATGCGCCACTCCGGTGGCGCGGGCGTATTGCCCGAGGCAGGTGCGGCGACGTGATCACCGCAGACCCCCGCGCCGCAGCATCGGCGCTCCTCGACGGCGCCCTCGTCATCCTGCCGACCGAGACGGTCTACGGCCTCGCTGGACGCGCGGATGATCCGCAGGCCGTCGCGCGCATCTACGCCGTGAAGGGACGTCCGTCGGCGCACCC
>JAULZJ010000064.1:0-19156 GCA_032117435.1 Candidatus Nanopelagicales bacterium
GTCCGGCGGGCAGCTCCTTGACCTTCTCCACGATCACGCCGCCCTCGAGGCCGGCGTTGAACGCGATCTGGCGCAGCGGAGCGCTGATCGCCTGGCGGACGATGTCGGCGCCGACCGCCTGCTCGTCGGTGAGACCGAGAGCGTCGATCTTCGGGGAAGCGGCCACCATCGCCTGGATGAGGGCCACGCCACCGCCGGGCACGATGCCCTCCTCGACGGCCGCCTTCGCATTGCGCACGGCGTCCTCGATGCGGTGCTTGCGCTCCTTGAGCTCGACCTCCGTGGCCGCGCCGACCTTGATGACGGCCACGCCGCCGGCCAGCTTGGCGAGGCGCTCCTGGAGCTTCTCGCGGTCGTAGTCGGAATCCGACTTGTCGATCTCGGCGCGGATCTGGTTGACCCGACCCGCAATCTGCTCGGGATCGCCAGAACCCTCGACGATGGTCGTCTCATCCTTGGTGACGACCACCTTGCGAGCACGGCCGAGGAGCTCGAGGCCGGTGTTCTCCAGCTTGAGGCCGACCTCCTCGGAGATGACCTGGCCACCGGTGAGGATCGCGATGTCCTGGAGCATGGCCTTGCGGCGATCGCCGAAGCCAGGCGCCTTGACGGACACGGAGCGGAAGGTGCCGCGGATCTTGTTGACCACCAGGGTCGCCAGGGCCTCGCCCTCGACGTCCTCCGCGATGATCGCCAGCGGCTTGCCCGACTGCATGACCTTCTCGAGGATCGGCAGCAGGTCCTTCACGGACGAGATCTTGGAGTTGACGATGAGCAGGTAGGGATCCTCGAGGACCGCCTCCATGCGCTCGGGATCGGTCACGAAATAGGGCGAGATGTAGCCCTTGTCGAAGCGCATGCCCTCGGTGAGCTCGAGCTCGAGGCCAAAGGTGTTGCTCTCCTCGACGGTGATGACGCCTTCCTTGCCGACCTTGTCCATGGCCTCGGCGATGAGCTCGCCGACCTCCATGTCACCGCCTGCTGAGATGGCTGCGGTGGAAGCGATCTGCTCCTTGGTCTCGACGTCCTTGGCCATGTCGAGCAACTGCTGGCTGACGATGTCGACGGCCTTCTCGATGCCCTTCTTCAGGGACATCGGGTTGGCGCCGGCGGCGACGTTGCGCAGGCCCTCCTTGACGAGTGCCTGGGCGAGAACGGTGGCCGTCGTCGTGCCGTCACCGGCGACGTCGTCGGTCTTCTTCGCGACCTCCTTGACGAGCTCGGCGCCGATCTTCTCGTAGGGGTCCTCGAGTTCGATCTCCTTGGCGATGGACACGCCATCGTTGGTAATCGTGGGGGCGCCCCACTTCTTCTCGAGAACGACGTTGCGGCCCTTGGGGCCAAGGGTGACCTTGACGGCGTCGGCGAGGACATTCATGCCCCGCTCGAGGGACCGACGGGCCTCCTCATCGAATGCGATCATCTTTGCCATGGGGTGGAGTTCCTCCCGGAACGACGTGAGGGGGGTTCCCCTCCTTCACGGCCGATGCCCGCGACGGACGGCCCCGCATCCGGCGGAGCCTCATCGGCCAGGTACTTGTCACTCGGCAGGGCCGAGTGCTAACACAGTTTTAGCACTCTCGGCCTGAGAGTGCAAACTCGGCCGGCGTGCGGCGTGCGCCATGATGGCGCTGTGACCGTGCCGCCCGAAGGGCCACCCGGAACCTTCGGCCAGCGGGGCCGCGGCCTCGTGATCACAGGGGCAGTCCTCGTCGGCCTCTATCTGCTGCCTGCGGTCGCCATGATGATGTGGTTCCTCTGGGGGCTCAGCGCGGCCTCCCAGGCCATGTCCATGATCTTCCCCTTCTGGCTGGCCGCCCTCCTCGCGCTCGCTCCCCTGTGGGAGGTCGGCATCGCACTCCTCGGCCTGGGTCGCTCGCAGCAGCGAGGATCCGTCCGGGCCGCTCCCCTCGCCTGGATCCTCGCCCTGGGCGGCATGCCCGTCATCGGGGTGCTCATGGTGGCGAGCATCGGACTCCTCAGCGCTGGGCAGGACACCCTGGGGGGAGTGAGCTTCACGGCCCTGGTCATCGGCATCCCGGTCCTCACCCTGCTCGCGCTGCTGTCCGGAGCCTGGCTGACCTGGGGGAGGCCACGAGTCGGATGATCCGGGCACACTAGGCACATGCATCCCGCAGCCCGGACGTGGTTCACCCTGCGGACCTCCAGCATGTCCGACTGGCCGCGGCCTCGCGTACTCGCGTGCAAGGGTGCCCTTCGCGTCAGCGTCATCATTCCGGCGCGCGACGAGGAGGCGACCGTCGGGCAGATCGTCACCGAGATTCGCCGCGAACTCATGGGCGGGTCGAACCCCCTGGTCGACGATCTCCTCGTGGTCGACTCCGACAGCACGGACGCCACTGCCCGGATCGCGCGCGAAGCCGGCGCACGCGTCGTCGCGACGACAGAGATCCTCCCCGACATCCCCACCGTGGCCGGCAAGGGCGAGGCGATGTGGCGTGGCCTCGCGGCGACCGAGGGCGACGTGGTCGTGTTCCTCGACGCCGACCTGCGCTCCTTCACCGCCGACTACGTCGTCGCGCTGCTCGGGCCGATCCTCGCCGACTCCACTGTCCACCTCGTCAAGGCCTGCTACGACCGTCCGATCATCGCCGACGGTGGTCGGCGGATCATGGGCGGCGGACGTGTCACCGAACTCGTCGCCCGCCCCCTGCTCAACCTGCACTGGCCGGAACTCGCCGGGGTGGCCCAGCCGCTCGCCGGGGAGTACGCCGTACGCCGCGATCTCATCGAGCGACTGCCGATTCCGTGCGGCTACGGCGTCGAGTTCGCCCTGCTGGTCGACACGGTGGCACACGCCGGGCTGGATGCCATGGCCCAGGTGGACCTCGGGGAGCGACGCCACCGCCACCAGGACGACCAGCGACTCGGGCTCATGGCCGCCGAGATCTGGCAGGTTGCGCTCGATCGGCTCGATCCTGGCAATGTCGTGCCCCGGCCCGGGGACTCGATCGCGGAGTTCACCTACGGGTCCGACGGCGTGACCATGACCGACCACGTCGTCGACGTGCTCGTGCGCCCTCCCCTGGCGGAGATTCGCGGTGGGTCCTTCTACGGCGCCGCGCCCCGCAGGCTCGACTAGCGGGCGTCGAGGTCGACGCCGAGCCGGCGCGCGGAGCGGACCCGCTGGCGCGCGGACCGCATGCGCCGAAGTCGCTTGACCAGCATCGGGTCGAAGGCAAGTGCCTCGGGAGTGTCGATCAGGCCGTTGAGGATCTGGTAGTAGCGCGTCGAACTCATATCGAAGAGATCGCGGATCGCCTGCTCCTTGGCGCCGGCGTACTTCCACCACTGCCGCTCGAACTCCAGGATGCGCCGATCGCGGTCGGACAGCGTAGCTGCTGCCTGATCCTGGTCGAGGCGTGCAGCGCCCGAGTCCATGCTGGCGACTCCTTCAGGGGAAGCCGGATGCTCGATCGCACCCGGTGTGGTCTGGTCATCGTAGGAGGTGACCAGGGCCAAGTCATCCACCATCGCTGCCGCGCGTCGCGGTGGGCTCCTCGAGTCGATCGAGGATGTGCTTCATCCGCTCCTCCATCGCGCGAAGATGATCGATAACGTCCTCCAACCGAGCCTCCTCGCGCTCGGGCAACGGTCCGATGGCGGGAGAGGGATGCGGGTCGATGGGCTCCTGGGACGTCTGTGACGCCTGTGAAGGATCGCCATCGCTGGAGCGCGATGACCTCCCGGCACCGATGAATCGACTCGCCACGGCTGCCGTGACGGCTCCCACGGCCGCTGCTCCCGTGAACATGATCAGCACCGCGACCATCCGGCCACCGATGGTGACCGGGGTGAAGTCGCCGTAGCCGACCGTCGTGACGGTCACGAATCCCCACCAGACCGCGTCGCCGTACGAATCAATATTGGAACCGGGGGCGTTGATCTCGAACATGAGCGTGAAGAGCGCGCCGAAGAACACCACGGTGAGGACGGCGTAAAGCGCATAGAGGCCGACGATCTTGGCCAGGGCGTTGCGGTCACGCGCGACTCTCATCACCGCCGAGATCACGAGGATGATGCGCAGTGGCGGGAAGGCAAGCGCAATGGCAAAAGGCCAATTGCGCTCCATGAAGTCCTTCTTCTTGGGATCGAGGACGAAGCGGATGACCAGGTCGATCGCGAAGATGATCCACGTGATGATGCTGATGGTGACGCCCTCAGCTCGGTATACCGGACTGAGGGCAGGTGACCACGTGAAGAAGGTGGACACCAGCCACGCCATGGCGACGACGAACATCGGCACCGAGGAGATCGTGTTGTAGACGCGCTGGGCCGACGTCAACTCCGAGTCGGGTGTCGGCGTGATGATGCGCTGCCACAGGCCTTCCCTGGGCCGCGTGGCCGGTGGGGTGCCGGGGGTCGGACTCGCCATGTCGCTAGCCTCTCAGATACCGCGCCGACGACGGCGCCAGCGGATGATGGACCAGGAGAAGAAGTACCCCATCCCGTTGGTGGCCCAGTGGAGCCCCATGGGGGCAAGGACGCTCCCGGAGACCAGGCGCAGGGCGGCGAAGATCACACCAGCGATGGTCGTGGTGATCACGGAGAGCACCACGGCGAGGATGTTGCCACGCCGGCCCTCACCGACGACCGAGCCGAGGGCAGCACTCTGCTCATGCGTGCCGATCGACGGAAGGATGTGCCAGAGGCCGAAGAGCAGCGCCGAGATCACGATCGCCCAGGTGATTCCGAATCGGCGCGCCAGCATGGAGAAGAGCACGGCCCGGAAGGCGATCTCCTCGAAGAGCACGGTCCCGAATGGCACCTCGACCAGCGCCTGGAACATCAGTCGCGGACCACTGAGCTCCGCGACGCGTTCGTCGTGCATCGCATTGCGTCCTCGACGGAAGGAGGCGGCGACGAGGTAGCCGACGGTCACGACGACGACGCAGCCCACGCCCCAGAGGAATCCGGGCACGAGGTAGCCCCAGCCCAAGCCCATGTCCGTCCAGCTATTGCCGTCCAGCAAGCCGATCGCGAGGACGCCGAAGGAGCCCCCCAGGGCCCACAGGAGGTAGTGACTGTGCGGAGCGACCCGGTTATTGATGATGTTGAAGGCAATGAGCGTCCCGATGAGCAGGGCGAGCGGCCACCACGGCAGGCCGGAGACCTGTTCGGGCGCCGTGATGGTGAGCATCCGTCGAGCCTACGACTAGCGTGGGATCGATGACGCCCTACGCCGCCCTGGTCGAACGCATTCGCAGCGATCCCGCATCGCCGCTGCTCACGTATCGGGATCTGCGGACCGGCGAGCGCATGGAGTTGTCGGCCGCGAGCCTCGGCAATGCCATCGCCAAGACAGCCGGACTCCTGCGCGACGAGCTCGACGCCGAGCCGGGCATGGTCGTGGGCATCCACCTGCCCTTCCACTGGCAGCGGGTCGTCTGGCTCGGAGCCTGCGCGGCCACCGGCACGGTATTCGCTCCCGATGCTTCACCCGAGGGCTGCGACGTCTGCGTCATGGACCGAGACCACCTAGACCTCCGCGGGCTCGCAGCCGAGGATGTGCTCGTGTCCCTCGCGCCCTTCGGACTCCCCGATCCCGGCGGCGCGCCTGCCGGGGTGACCGATGCCGCGGTGGCCATGCGGACCCACCCGGACACCTTCACGCCGTGGGAGCCGCCAGACGCGGCCGCGCCCCTCATCAGGAGGGAAGGCGCCACGCTGACGCAGGGCGACGTCATGGACGAAGCCCGCGCGACCTTGGCCAACCGAGGGGTGTCGGATGGACAGCGCTTCGCGCTGATCTCCCCCGATTCCGAGAGTGACATCCTGTCCTTGGCCGGACCGCTCATCCTGGGCAGTGGCGTGGTCCTGGTCGCCCACCCGGACTCAGGTGGTCTCGCAGCGACTCTGCGCGAGGAAGGAGTCGAGGGAGATGAAGGATGACACCATGGCGGTAAGCACCTCCCGCTGGAGCATCGGCTCGTCGAATTCGTTCCTCAGTATCGGGTCGCGCAACTCCGTGCTCAGCATCGGTTCGGTCGGATCGGCGTTGTCCGTGGGATCGATCGGTTCCTTCGCCAGCGTGCTCAGCATCGGATCCTTCGCGAGCGCCGGCTCGATCATGTCCAGCCTGTCACTGCTCTCGGTGATGTCCCACCGCAGTCGCCGGCGAATCGGGCCCTAGAGCACCTTCGCGACGCGAGTACGACTGCTCGCCACCGGCGTCCCGCCGTCCATGACGACGACGCGCCAGGCGTAGGTGGTGCCCTTGCCTGTCACGGGCACTCCGAAGGCGAATCTCCCCGAGGCATCGGGCACCGCGGTGTTGCGGTTCTGCC
Source organism: Candidatus Nanopelagicales bacterium (assembly GCA_032117435.1). GTDB lineage: Bacteria > Actinomycetota > Actinomycetes > S36-B12 > S36-B12 > Mxb001. The sequence continues at coordinate 6,309 of JAULZJ010000064.1, forward strand.
ACGTACCGCCGTTGACCTGCACCTGACGCAGGACGATGAGTCCCGCGCGGGGCTTCTTGATCACGCCGGAGAGGGTGACAAGCGTGCCGTCCGGCACGTCGCCCGCCGGGTTGGCGACCAGGCTGACGCCACCCTTGGGCGTCGGGGTCGGGCCAGCGACGGCCTGATCGGTGATCGCGGTGACAAAGGTCGACTTCATGGATGTAAAGCCCACTGCCTGGCGCAGCTTCTGCGCGGAGATGGTGTTGCTGGTCCCTCTCAGCCCCCGGGCCTTGACCTGCGTCGCAGCACCCGTGGCGGGGTCGTTGCGCAGGATCAACTCCATGACATCGGAAACGCCGAAGATCTCCGCAGCCCGCTGCTGGGTGAGGACGACACTCCAGGATCGATACGGATTACCCGATGCCTGGAAGCTCCACTTGTCCGGCACGCCACGCGCCCACGGCGTGGCGGCCCCTCCCCAGACATCGGAGGCCGCGAGGGTATGCCCACCCGTGGCAGCCGTGTAGTAGGCGTTCACCGGGCTGCCATTGAAGGTCGCCGCGAGGCCCGCCGTGTCGCTCGTGCGCGTCGCCTCGACCGCCTCCGCCCAGCGATTCGGCTCGCCGTACTGGCTCTCCGCCAGCCACCCGCGGAACGTCTGGTCGTACTTCGGCCCGTCGCCGTCATCCATGTGACATCCGCAATCGGAGTCCAAGCCGCGCGCGACCTGGGACAGTGCATAGGAGCGCGACGCGATGGCCTGCGCCTCGAGCGCAGCGTCCGGCCACGTGGGATTGACCTCGGCGATGCCCTTGAGGTACTCGTCACCGAGTCGCAGTGCGTTGACCACGGCGAGCCGACGTCCACTCGAGGTCTGCAACGGCGTGATGTCAACCGTGCCATAGCGATAGCGATGCCCGGGACTGGCGAAAGATTCCCCCGGCCCGGCGATGTTCAGCAGCGAAGCGGTGGTGCCAGCCGTGCCGGGATCACGGGTGCCCGACCATCGGATGGTCACCGTGCGACCACGGCCGAGACTCTCGGTGCGTCCGGCATCGGTACGACGCACCGTGACGTACCGTCCGGATGGCGCGAAGGAGATGTGAGCCTCGGGGCCGAAGACGAGCGTCTTCTGACCGAAGGACACCTGCATCCGCGCCCCCGAGCCACCGAGCTCCTCGACGCGCGCATGCGCCTGGGTGGCCTGGTAGAGCAGCCCGATTCGCACGTTGCCCGCATCCGACACCGACTCCACCTTGGCCGACTGCGCGGGCGTCTCGCCCTGGTAGTAGTACTCGACGATCCGCTTGGCGTTCCAGCGCTTCGGGTCCTCTGTGGCCATGGCGTAGGCACCCCACTGCGAGAGACCCACACCATGGCCGTAGCCGGTGCCTGTGAGGGTGAACTGCTCGGGAGGCGTGCACGGATCCGGCGGTGAGTCGGCAGTCGCGGCGATGCGCGCGGTGCCGGTCCAGGGGAACAGCCGAGTGCCATTGCTCGTCGCGGTGATGTCGAAGGTGTACAGGCCCGGCGGGACGGCCTTGCCCCTGCCATCGCGCAGGTCCCAGGTGAAGGGCAGCGTCGCTGCCGTGTCCGTCGAAGCGGTCAGGGTGCGCACGGGATCGCCGCAGGCATTGGAAACGGTCAAGGTCGCCGACATCTGCCCGTTGGATCGCGGACTGAGGGAGATACTCCCGCCGGAACCCCATGGGACTCGGTCACCCGAGATGGAGGGTGGGTAGAAGTTGCGTCCCTGCCGCGCCGACACCCCCAGACGAATGTGATCGAGGGACGGGCGCAGGAAGACACCGGGGCACGATGTCGCGCCGATATCGCCATGGCCTGCGATCGTCTTCGAGGTCACCTTCTCGCCGGGCCAGTACATCGAAGTTGTGCCTTGACCGGGACCGGGACCCGCGGACGTGAGCACTGCCGAGCCCAGCGGGTTGACGTTGTGGGCCTCGAACTTCCAAGCGATGAGGTCACTCATCGCTTCGAGGATTTTCTCCTTCGTCGCGACGTTGGGGTTGAGCGTGTCGGCGTTGCCGAGGAAGGACACGGCGAAGGACTCGGCATTGAAGCCCGATGTGTGGGCCCCGATCACCGGACGGTCGACCCCTCCGGCCCGGCCCTCGTAGATCCGACCGAAGCGATCGACCATGAAGTTGTAGCCGAAGTCATTGACCTTGATCCCCTGGGTGAACCACGAGTAGATGTTGCGCATCTGCTGGGCCGCCTGGGCAGCGGTGTAGTCGTTGGTCGACACGACGTGATGCACGAATGCGACCTTGATGGTGTCCGAGTAGGAAGTGTTGCCACGGCGCAGCGTCTCGTCTGCGCCCCACTGGGCACGCGGGATAATCGTGGGCTTCCTCACCGACGCCTGCGCGGATGATGTCGGACCCTCTCCACTCAGCGTGGCATCCTCCGGGCGCACCGGATTGTCGACGAGGGTGAGATCGGTATCCGCCGGCATCTCGCCCGATGGGGTATCGATGCGCACCTGGATTCCGTCAGCACCATCGGTCACGATCGGTTCCGTAGCGAAACGAGCTCGCTGCCCCTCCTCCGTGTCGGGGTCGGGCAGGTGATCGCTGATCGGCACCTCCATCCAGGGCAGCCATTCACCACCCTGGCGCAGCCGCATGACGATTCGGGTCGAGGGCTCGAAGGCCTCGGCCGCGGTGATGCCGACGAGGCCGAAGGGCTCAGTGTCCGTGGGTGGGATCGCTGCAGCTGCCCTCAAGGTCGGGGCCGCACGCGGGCCGACGCGCTCATGCGCGTGATGCTCGCCGGCGACCGGCACCGGGGTGGAGGCTGCCGGAGAGGAGGCAAGCGCGCCCGCGACGATGCCGTCGAGGTCGATGGTGGTGACGTCGGCGCGCACGGGATCCGGGGGGCCGGCCATGCTCCCGGCCACGGGGAGGGTGAGGGTCGCCGGGATGATGAGGGCAGCCGTCATCACCACGAGAACTCTCACCCATTGAGGGTGCCCGAGCCGCTCAGTCGAGGCAAGGCGACTCACCCAACGCACAGGTCACTCTGATCACATTCCCAGAGGATTCAGCCGCTCGGCGCCTTGACTCGGGCCCGAGGAACCGTGACCGGTCCGGCTGCGTCCCTGAAGCGCAGCGACACCCCTATCCCCCTTACCCTGGGGCGGGGCAGGACCACGGAGCGGAAGGAGCGGGTCGCATGCGTCAGCACTGGACCCGCACCCTGCTCAGTGTTGCCGCCGCACTCGTGCTGGGCCTCAGCCTCACCGGTGTCGGCATCCAGGTCGCCTCCAGCCGGCTCGAGGGCAACATCACCGCCGTGGACATCAGCACGACCACCGGCCGCGAGCACGTGCCGACCCAGGTCGTGGACGACGAGGGCAACTACCAGGCGATCAACGTCCTGCTCATGGGCAGCGACAGCCGCGAAGGCCAGACCAGCAAGCAGTACGGCGACCCCGACGTCTACACCGGCGAGCGCTCCGACACCACGATCCTGCTCCATCTGTCTGCCGATCGGTCGTTCGCCACGGCCGTGAGCATCCCTCGCGACACCTGGGTCATGCTTCCCGGGTGCGTCGTGGACGGCGAGACCGTCGGGGCCTTCGAGGCCAAGTTCAACACCGCCTTCGAGATCGGGGGTCCGGGCTGCACCGTGAAGCTCGTCGAGCAGATGACCGGCCTGACCATCGACAACTTCGCCGTCATCGACTTCGAGGGATTCAAGAACGTCGTCAACGCGCTCGGGGGCGTCGAGGTATGCCTGACCGAGCCCGCCAGCGACCCCGCGAGCGATCTCGAGCTCCCGGCGGGGATCAGCGTCGTCGACGGAGAGCAGGCACTGTCGTTCGTGCGCGCCCGCAAGACACTGAGCGACGGCAGCGATCTCAGCAGGATCAAGCGTCAGCAGGCCTTCCTCTCGTCGATGATCCGCGAGGCCTCCTCGACCGGCCTGCTCCTCAACCCTGTCAAGCTCTACTCCACTCTCAATGCCGCGACGTCCGGGCTGACCACGGATCCCGGCCTCGCCGATATCGATGTCCTGCGGGACCTCGCCCTCAGCGTGCGCGGCATGGCACCTGGGGATATCGCCTTCCTCACCATGCCGTGGGTCGAGCGTGGTGACGGGGAGAATGTCCTCGTCGACGAGGCCGCGGCCGTGCTGCTGTGGCAGTCAATCTCCGACGACGTCCCGTGGATCAAGCCCAAGAAGTCCGGCAGCTCACCGACGAAGAAGTCCGACATCACGGTGCAGCCCGAGCAGATCACCGTGCGCGTCCTCAACGGCAGCGGTGTCGCCGGCCGAGCCGCGGAGGTTGCCGCCGCGCTCGAGGCCCAGGGCTTCACGGTGGCAGAGATCGGCGACGCAGACCGGTCGGACTACGCGGCAACCGAGATTCGACACGACGCTGCCTCTGCCGAGGCGGCCCGCACAGTGCTCGCCGCCCTGCCGGGAGCCATGACGACGGGCGATGCGACGGCGACCACGATCACGATCGTGCTCGGGACGGCGTACGCCGGAGTTGAGAGCGTGGTGGCCGACGTGAGCGCCTCGCCATCCCCGACGTCCAGCGACCGCGAGGACGACGCCATCACGGCGCCGACGACGGCCGACAAGGTCCGCTGCGACTAGTGCTCAGGCTCGTGGCGCACTCCTGAGGATCGCGGCACCCTTCTCGAAGTCAAGCCGCTCAACCTCGAACCCGGTGTAGGTGACCATCCAGTCATCAAGGATCTCCTGCTCGTCGTGGCGGATCATGTCGTCGAGCACGATGGTGCTGCGTGGCGAGAGGCGGTCGTGGAGCGCGGGCAACGCGGGCCAGCGCGCATGGGCGGCACCCTGACCGGGCGGCCCGTCGATGCACAGAAGGTCGATGCCGGCGATGCCGCTGAGAGCATCGGAGTCATACCACCGCACTTCGCGACCGGCGACAGTCTGCTCGTGCAGCGGCGCGTGGATCACGGTCAGCCACGGGTCCACGCCCTGGCGGCGTGCGAGTTCCCGCGTCGCCTGCGCGTAGAACCCGTCATGATCGACCCCGATGACCTGTCCCTCGTAGCCAGCCGTGCGCATGGCACCTGCCATCCACACACTCGACTGGCCACTGCCGAGATCGACCACGACGCTCGGTCGATGCTCGAGGACATACCCGGCAAGCCAGAGGAGGAGGTCCTCCGAGGCAGCCCAGGTGCCCGGTCGCGGCATGGGCAGGGGCATGGGGACCAGGCGCATGAGCTGCATGTAGTCCTCGAGGAGCACCACCTGGTCGTCGACGCGGTCGACGATCGATAGGCGCATGTCACGTAGGTCCGCACGCTGCTGCTTGGCCGCTTCCTGCACGCGCGGCAGAGTCGATGCCGCCTTCTTCGCCTCGCGCTCAGCGCTCGCCGCTCGCTCCCGGGCCTCGCGTGTCGCCTTGAAGAGGATCTCGTGCCGCCTCTCGGCAATCGCGCGCATGTCCTCCAGGCGCTTCGTCGTAGCGTGCTCGATGCGAGCTACACGACCCGCGCTCGACCGCAGCCACATGAGGGATTGCCCGAGGACAGCACCGATGATCAGCCCGATCACCGCAGCCACGACGACCGCAGCGACAGGGGTCCCGATGACCAAGGCGAGGAGTCCCAGCAGGGCCGCCAGGAGGACAGCGAGCGCTACTACGGGCAGCCGGGACCTCATGGCCTGAGGCTACCCTTCCCGACGTGGGCGAAACCGCGAGCACGCGACCGGGAGTCTCCGTCGTGATGCCCGTCCTCGACGAGGAGGCCCATCTCGCCGACTCCGTGCACGCCATCCTCGAGTCGTCGTACGACGGGCCGCTGCAGGTCGTCCTCGCACTCGGGCCCTCGCGCGACGCCTCCGACGTCGTGGCCGCCCAACTTGCCGATGCGGATCCGCGAGTGCGCACTGTGCCCAATCCCAGCGGCCGTACCGCCACTGCCCTCAATGCCGCGATCGAAGCCGCGGCGCACGACATCATCGTGCGCGTGGACGGTCACGCGATCATCCCGTCCCACTACATCGACACCGCGGTGCGCACTCTCGACGAGACCGGAGCCGACAATGTCGGCGGCATCATGGGGGCAGAAGGCGTCACGGACTTCGAGCGTGCCGTCGCGGCCGCGATGACGTCGTGGTTCGGAGTCGGCGGCGCGGCGTTCCACATCGGTGGCACGGCGGGACCGGCTCTGACGGTCTATCTCGGCTGCTTCCGGCGATCCGCCCTCGAGCGCGTCGGGGGCTTCGACGAGTCCATGGTCCGCGCGCAGGACTGGGAGCTCAACCACCGCATTCGGGCGACGGGCGGGCTCGTCTGGTTCACCCCCGAACTGCGCGTCAGCTACCGCCCCCGCGCCGACATGCGTCGGCTGGCGCGGCAGTACCACGAGTACGGCCGATGGCGCCGCGAGGTCGCACGTCGCCATCCCGAGACCGTCTCCCTGCGCTACCTCGCACCACCGCTCGCGCTCATCGGCGTCGCAGGCGGCGCGCTCCTGGGCGTCGCCGGACTGGTCACCGGATCGCGCGGGCTCCTCCTCGGCTTCGTCCTGCCCGCGGGCTACATCGCCGCCGATCTCGTCGCGAGTGCCCGAGCAGCCCGCGGCCTCCCCCGGAACTCATCGCGCTGGCTGCCCGCCGTCTTCGCGACCATGCACGGAGCCTGGGGCGCAGGGTTCCTCCGCGGCGCCCGCTGACGAGGCGCGCTCGCCTCAGTGATCGATGCCCTGCTCGCGCAGGCGACGGATGGCCTCACGCCGCTCGAGGCGCGATGTACGCCGGATCTCCGCCTCCTGGAAGCGCAGCCGGTCGTGCTCGGTCTGCGGCAGCACGGGGGGCACCGGCCGCGGACGTCCGTCCGCATCGATGGCGACGAACACCAGATGCGCGCTCGCCACGTGGATCTCACCCTCGACGCCCATCCGCTGCACCGTGACGCGTACGCCGACCTCCATGCTCGTGCGCCCGCTCCAGTTGACCTGCGCCCGCGTCGTGAGAAGGTCACCTAGCTTCACCGGCTCGAGGAAGGCCATCTGGTCCATGAAGGCCGTCACCGCTGGGCCATTCGAGTGCCGCACCGCTGCCACGGCACCCGCCTCATCGACCGCGCGCATGATCACGCCGCCGTGCACATCCCCGTAGTTATTGGCGTCCATGACACCCATGACCCGGGCCAAGGTCACCTTGGACTGCTCGGTGGGGACCGGCTCGCCGCTGAACTCGGAGGGCACAGGATCAAGTGCCACGTCAGCCGCGCAGGAGCGATCGGGCCATCACCAGTCGCTGGATCTCGTTGGTGCCCTCGTAGATCTGCGTGATCTTGGCATCGCGCATGTAGCGCTCCACCGGGTAGTCGCGGGTGTAGCCATTGCCGCCGAAGACCTGCACCGCATCAATCGTCACCTCCATGGCCACATCAGATGCGTAGGCCTTGGCCGCGGCACCGAAGAAGGACAGGTCGGCGTCCCCGCGCTCGCTCTTGGCTGCCGCGCGATAGACCAGCGAGCGCGCGGCCTCGAGCTTCATCGCCATGTCCGCGAGCATGAACTGGATGCCCTGGAAGGATCCGATGGTCTTGCCGAACTGCTCCCGCTCCTTGGCATACCCCACCGCCGCGTCCAGTGCCCCTTGGGCAATGCCGAGCGCCTGCGCTCCGATCGTGATGCGGGTGTGGTCCAGGGTGGTCATCGCCGTACGGAATCCCGTGCCCGGCTCCCCGACGATGCGATCCCCGGGCAGGCGCACGCCGTCGAAGAGCACCTCACGCGTGGGCGAACCGTGGATGCCGAGCTTGCGCTCCGGGGCGCCGAAGGAAACGCCTTCGTCGTCACGATGGACGACGAAGGCCGAGATTCCCTTGGCGCCCGCGTCGGGATCGGTCTTGGCCAGCACCGTGTAGTACTGCGCCACGCCGGCACCGGTAATCCAGCTCTTCTGCCCGCTGAGGATCCAGTCATCACCGTCGCGGATCGCGCGTGTCTTCATCGCCGCAGAGTCGCTGCCTGACTCGCGCTCGGACAGGCAGTAGGCGAACATCGCATCACCACTCGCCACAGGAGGCAGGTAACGACGCAGCAGGTCATCGTCACCGGCGATCATCAGGGGCATGGTGCCGAGCTTGCTTCCCGCGGGGATGAGCGAACTCGAGGCGCACACCCGCGCGACCTCCTCGATGACGAGGCAGACCGCGAGCGCATCGCCGCCCTGACCGCCGAATTCCTCGGGAATGTGGAGCGCGTGGAAGCCGGAAGAGACAAGGGCGTCGTAGACGTCGTAGGGGAATTCACCCGTCTCGTCGATCTCGGCTGCACGCGGGGCGATCTTGTCCTCGGCGAGGCCGCGCACCACCTCACGCAGTTCGCGATGCTCCTCCGGCAGATCGAAGGCGTCGAATTCGGAATTCAGCTTCAAAGACACGATGATCCTTCCTCCCTCGGCCCAGCGAGTCGGCAGAGCCGCCTCTGTTGCGCCACCCCGAGCCTATCGGCGCCTCCCGAGGGCGCCATCGCAGCGACTAGGCTCCTCGGGTGCGCATGAGCGTGGTGGGGACGGGGTACCTCGGGGCGACCCATGCGGCCTGCATGGCCGAACTCGGCCATGACGTGGTGGGCATCGACACGGACCCGGCCAAGGTGACGGCGCTCTCCTCCGGCACGGTGCCCTTCTGGGAGCCGGGACTGGAGGAGGTGCTGAAGCGGGGCCTGGATTCGGGTCGGTTGCGCTTCAGCACGGATGCCGCCAGCGCTGCGGGGGCCCGCGTGCACTTCGTGTGCGTGGGCACGCCCCAGCAGGCGGACTCCCCGGCCGCGGACCTATCCCAAGTGTACGGCGCCGTCGATGCCCTGCTCCCCTACCTGGCTGGCGACGCGCTGCTGGTCGGTAAGTCGACCGTCCCGGTAGGGACCGCCGCGGATATCGCGGAGCGCGTGTCTGCCACCGGCGCCCCGGTGGCATGGAATCCGGAGTTCCTGCGCGAGGGCCACGCGGTGGAGGACACGCTGCGCCCCGATCGCCTCGTCTTCGGGGTGCGTCGTGCGGCCGATGAGCAGGTGCTGCGTGAGGTGTACGCCGCCCTGCTCGACGAGGGCACTCCCGTGCTGGTGACCGACTTCGCGACAGCGGAGCTCGTCAAGGTCGCCGCGAATGCCTTCCTCGCGACCAAGATCTCCTTCATCAACGCCATGGCCGAGGTCTGCGAGGCCACCGGCGGCGACATCCTCACCCTCTCCGAAGCCCTCGGGATGGACCCGCGCATCGGCCCGCAGTTCCTACGCGCGGGACTGGGCTTCGGAGGCGGCTGCCTGCCCAAGGACATCCGTGCCTTCATGGCACGCGCCGGCGAGCTCGGTGTCGATGAAGCACTCATGTTCCTCCGCGACATCGACGACATCAACATCCGCCGGCGACAGCACACCGTCGACCTGGCTCTCGACGCGCTCGGCGGTGACGCGACCGGGCGACGCATCGCCGTCTGGGGCGCAGCATTCAAGCCGGACAGCGACGACGTCCGCGACTCACCGGCACTCCATGTGGCCACCGCCCTGCACGCCGCCGGCGCCGCCGTCGCCGTCCACGACCCGCGCGCGATGGACAACGCCCGACGACTCGTGCCCGACCTGGAGTACGCCGCAACGGCCGTCGATGCCGCCCGCGATGCGGACGTCGTACTTCTCCTCACCGAGTGGCGCGACTACCGGGATCTGGACCCGGCGGACATCAGCACTGTCGTCACCGCGCGCCGCATCATCGACGCGCGCAATGCCCTGGATCCCGTCGCCTGGCGCAACGCCGGGTGGACCTATCGCGCGCTCGGCCGCCCCAACTCCTAGCCCGCGCGCCAGACGATGGCGGGACAGTTGTCCATCACGACGTCGAGGCCCGCTTCCTGGGCACGCGCGGCGGCTGCCTCGTCGACGACCCCTAACTGCATCCAGACGGCTCGCGCGCCTGCCGCTATGGCCTCGTCGACGAAGGGACCGACCCGGTCGGATCGCACGAACATGTCGACGACATCAGGGACACCGACCGCCGCGACGGCCTCGGCGATGGTCGCATAGCCCTGCTCACCGTGGACCACCTCGGCTCGCGGATAGATGGGGACGATCCGCTTGCCCCGTGATTGCAGGAGGCGAGCGATGCCGAAGGCATCCCGCGCGGGATTGTTGCCGAGTCCCACGATGAACCACGTCTTCATCTCGTCGAGGACGCGCCTCACCACCTCCGGTGAGCCGTAGAGGTCGCGATCAACCACGTTCGCGGACCTTCGCGCCCTTCTCCGTGGCGGCCTTGCGCAGCGCAGCCTGGAAGTCCTGCATGGCCCCGCGAAGGCGGTCATCCGAGGTGCCCAGGATGCGTGCGGCCAGGAGACCCGCGTTGCGGGCATTGCCGACTGCGACGGTTGCGACCGGGACACCCGCCGGCATCTGCGCCATCGAGAGCAGCGAGTCCAGGCCGTCCAGGTGAGCGAGTGGGATGGGCACGCCGATCACCGGCAGCGGCGTGAGCGCAGCCACCATGCCGGGCAGGTGTGCGGCACCGCCGGCACCCGCAATGATCACGCGCAGACCACGATCCGCTGCCGACTCGGCGTAGGCGACCATCTCCTTGGGCATGCGGTGAGCTGAGACGACATCGGCTTCATAGGGCACGCCGAATTCGGCCAGAGCGCTCGCTGCCGCCTCCATCACCGGCCAGTCGGAGTCGCTGCCCATGATGATGCCGACCAGTGGGCTGGAGTCACTCATCGATCACTCCCATGAAGTAGTCGGCGGCATGGTGCGCACGGACGAGCAGGTCATCCAGATCATCCCCCACCACGGTGACGTGCCCGAGTTTGCGGCCCGGTCGGATCTCCTTGCCGTAGAGGTGCACCTTCAGGCCGGGATCACGGGCGAGCACATGACGATACGCGTCGTAGAGCGGAGGGAGCCCCGCGATGTCCGGCGGGCCGACGATGTTGACCATCACCGACCACGGGGCACTCGGCCGAGGATCGCCGAGGGGCAGATCCAGCACGGCACGCAGGTGGTTCTCGAATTGGCTCGTGACAGCACCATCTATGGTCCAGTGCCCGGAATTATGCGGCCGCATCGCGAGTTCGTTGACGACGATGCCCGACGGAGTGTCGAAGAGCTCCACAGCGAGCATGCCGGTGACATCGAGGACGCGGGCGATCTCAAGGGCGATTCGCTGGGCTTCGAGGGCGCGGTCGTCCGAAAGGTCGGGGCACGGGGCCACTACCTCGGAGCACATGCCGTTCACCTGGACCGTGCGCACGACGGGGTAGGCGACGGCCTGTCCGTGCGGGCTGCGCGCGACCTGCGCGGCGAGCTCCCGGGTGAAGGGAACGCACTCCTCTGCCAACCACCGTGCACCCGGTGCCAGTGGTGTCTCCGCCATGACCCGTCGCGCATCGTCCGCATCGACGACGAGCCACACTCCGCGACCGTCGTAGCCGCCCCGCGACACCTTGAGGACCAGGGGCCAGCCCAGGGCAGCACCCGCATCGGCTACATCGTCCGATGACGTCAGGTGCCGCCAGGACGGGCAAGGGAGCCCCGCCTTGTCGAGCGCCTCGCGCATCGTGATCTTGTCCTGAGCGTGCACGAGTGCCGCGGGCCCGGGCCGCACGGGGACGCCGGAGTCCTCGAGCACGCGCAGGTGCTCCGGCGGGACATGCTCGTGATCGAAAGTCACCACCGCGCTGCCCTCGGCCAGCCGGAGCAGGGCCTCGAGGTCATCATGTCGGCCGAGCACCACATCGCCCGTGACCTGTGCCGCCGACTCGTGCGGGTCCAGGGCGAGCACCCGGAAGCCGACGCCCAGCGCGGCGGCCGGCGCCGCGGTCATCCGGGACAGCTGACCGCCGCCGACCATGGCCACACGGGGGGCTGCGGGCACATCGGGCACAGTGTGACCCTACCGAGATGACCATGCTCGGCCCACCTCGCCGTGGCCTCGCCAGGTAGCATCGCCCCGTGTCGCAGACGGGTCACACCCACATCGCGCGCCCGTCACTCGTCGATCGCGTGCGCGGATCCGTGGGCATGCTCTACCGGGAAATCGCGAAATTTGGCATCGTCGGCTCCTTCGCCTTCGTCATCGACGTGGGCCTGTTCAACTTCCTCCTCTACGTCGGACCCCTCCAGGACAAGCCACTGACCGCGAAGGCCGTCAGCGTCATCGCGGCGACGACTTTCGCCTACTTCGGCAATCGCTTCTGGACCTTTCGGCATCGGGGTCGCACTCACATGGGGCGGGAGTACATCCTCTTCTTCGCGCTCAACGGCGTCGCTATGCTCATCGCGCTGTCCTGCCTGTGGCTCAGCCACTACGCCCTCGGTCTTGACAGCCCCATCGCCGACAACATCAGCGCCAACGTCATCGGCCTGGGCCTCGGCACGCTCTTCCGCTTCTGGTCCTACCGCCGCTGGGTCTTCCCCGAGATCCCCGAGGGCCCCGAGCACGAGCTCGCCGAGCGCGACGCCATCACCCCGATCTAGACCTCAGGTCCGTCGCAATTCCCACACGCGGATGACGCCCAGCCCGCGGACCCTGCGCGGGGCGAGTTGGAGCAGCCCCAGGCCCGGAATCGTCGACAGTTGGGCTGCCGTGGCCGCGTCGACGAGCGTCGTGTCGGGGCGCGCGAGAGCGGTCAGCCGGCTGGCGAGATTGACGGTGGATCCGAAGACGTCTCCCATGCGACGCAGGACCGACCCGCTGGCCAGACCGACACGCATCTCCGGGACGTCCAGGTCGCGCGCGTGCGCATCGTGGAGGCCGAGTGCTGTCTCCGCAGCCGTGCCGGGGTCGTCCGCCACGAAGAGGATCTCGTCCCCGACCGTCTTGATGAGGGCAGCCCCCGTCGCCGCCAC
>JAULZJ010000065.1:0-2666 GCA_032117435.1 Candidatus Nanopelagicales bacterium
GCGCTGGGTAGCGGGGGACTCCATCGAGGGCGAAGTTGACCTTGGACGTGATCCCCTGGAATCGGAAGCGCTGGATCGTGTCGACGAGATCTGCCGGCAGCTCGCGCGGATCGGCGATCTGCAGGAATGTGCGGCGCGGATCGAGTGAGCTCACGACGACGGGGGCACGGAACTCCGTGCCGTCGTCGAGCACGACTCCGCGGACCTCTCCTCCCTCGGTGATGAGGCTGGAGACGTGGGAGTCGAGGCGGATCTCCGCGCCGTACGCCGTCGCCGCGCGCGCGAGCACCTGGGTGAATCCGCCGTTGCCGCCCTTGTGGAAGGACCATGAGCCCATGAGGCCGTCGTGCTCGCCCATGGAGAGGTAGAGCCAGTTCATGCCGGTCCCGGGAGACATCGGGCCGAGCTTGATGCCGACGCATGCCGCCGAGCAGATGGTCGCCTTGATGATGTCGGACTCGAGGTAGTCATCGACGAAGTCGGAGATGCTGCCGGTCAGCAGGCGCACTGTGTCGTGCAGGAGCTTCTTGTCGGCATTGCCGAGGTGCTTGACCAGCCAGGCCATGCGATCGGCGTCGGCGGGGTCGTCGCTGAAGAGATTGGGCGGGATGCTGTCGAAGAGCGGCCGGATGAACTGCTTTACCCGGGCCGTGTCGTGCTCGAAGCGCTCCATGCCGTCGACGTCGGCCTTGGAATGCCGAGCGATCTCCTGGCGATTGACCGCTGCATCCGGGCCCATGAGGAAATAGTCGCCGTTGTCCATGGGAGCAAAGTGCGAGCGCATGTAGAGCGGCATGAAGCCGAAGCGCACGAGGTCGAGCTCCTGGATGATCTCGGGCCGCAGGAGGCTGAGCGCGTAGGAGAAGGTCGTGAAGCTGAAACCTGGCCGGAGCTCCTCGGTGATTGCGGCTCCGCCGACGATGTTGCGCTGCTCGAGCACGAGGACCCGCTGGCCAGCCTTGGCGAGGTAGGCGGCGTTGGTGAGGCCGTTGTGGCCCCCTCCGATGACGATCGCGTCGTAGGCGTGGGTGTCGGACATGTCAGGCCGTCTTCCTCTCCGGGTTGTAGAACGGCAGCGTCGTCACAGTGGCTCTGACGTTGATGTACTCGTGGTTGACCGTCTGCTCGATGAAGACCTCGGTGCCGGGCTCGGCGTACTTCGGCTTGATGCGCGCCATGCCGATGTGGCGCTGTAGCACCGGCGAGTACATGAAGCTCGTGGCGTAGCCGATGCGCTTGTCCCTATCGTTGTAGATCATCGACTCCCAGGCCACGGGAATCTCATCGGGCACCGCGAGCAGGCCGTTGCTCGTGAAGAGGTCGTAGTAGTCCTGCCAGGCGACAGTGATGCCGACCGTGCGCCAGCGCGATGTGCCGTCCATGCGCTCGCGGATGATGGCATCGCGGCCGATGAAGGGCCGGGTGGGATCGTCGATGCCCTTGAGCAGCCAGCCGAGACCGAGCTCGTCGGGGGTGAAGCGCTCGTCGGCGGTGAAGGCGTAGCGGCTGGAGGTGAACTCCACGTTGATGAGGGGGAGACCCGCCTCGATGCGCGTCATGCCGAGGGCCTCCTCGCCATAGGGGCGCAGGCCATGGGGTCGGCCCACTTCCATCAGGGCATCGAAGACCCGCAGCGCATCGCCGGCGGGGATGAGGAGCTCGTAGCCGAGGTCTCCGCTGAATCCCGTCCGGCTGACAGTGACGGGAGTGTCGGCGATCTTGGTCTCGGTGAAGCCGAAGTAGCGCAGGTCGGCGATGTCCGGCGACAGGGCTTCGAGAATGGGGCGCGAACGCGGCCCCTGAATGGCCAAGGCGGCGTAGTCCTCGCTGCAGTCGATGATCTCGACATCGAAGGGCCGCGCGAGCTGGCGCAGATAGCCGAGGTTGGGCTCGGCCGCGGTGAGCAGGAACTCGTCGGAGGAGTAGCGGAAGATAACGCCGTCCTCCATGACGTACCCGGCGTCATCGCACCAGATGGTGTACTGCGCGCGGCTGGGCTTGAGCGTGCGGATGTCCCGTGCGAAGACGTAGGAGCAAAATCGTTCGGCGTCACGACCGCGGATCCAGTACTTGTGCAGGGGAGAACTATCGAAGAAGCCGGCAGCATTGCGTACGGCGAAGTACTCGTGCTTGGTCGACAGGTCGTAGCGCATCGCGGAGAGGTAGCCCGCCCAGTTGCCCCAGGCCTGCGTCTGGCTCAACTCCGCCAGGCGCGGGTGGAATGGCGTCGTGCGCAGCATGTGTCCTCCATCGACGACGGGGCGCGTGATAGCTGTGAGTCAGGGGTGCCGGGCGGCGGGGGGCGCCGCCCGGCACAGTGGCAGCGTAGGCACCTATTGGACAGGCGCGCAATAGGGTTTAGCGTATTCGCATGCCGCGCATGAGCCCTGACGAACGCCGCTCCGCCATCGTCGCTGCCACACGGGCGGTCATGGCCCGCCGGGGCATCGCCGCGACGACCGTGCGGGATGTGGCCGCCGAGCTGGGCACCTCGAGCGGGCTCATCCACCACTACTACGACTCCATGGACGATCTGCTCGCGGAGGCCTTCGAGCAGGAGGCGCGCGCTGATCTCGGGGAGGTGATCGCGGCCATCGCGCAGGGCGGGCATCCGCTCGAGCGCCTGGCGATCTTCTTCGGCACCTACGACCGCGGCGCACGGGATG
>JAULZJ010000066.1:0-3532 GCA_032117435.1 Candidatus Nanopelagicales bacterium
AGCCCCCTGGATGAAGCCCGCCGTCTGCTGTGCTCCGAGCCACTGGGTGAAGGGGTCGCCCACGGAGTTGACGACCAGGGCCGAGTGCGGGAGCCGCAGGGGCGCGGTGATCTCGGGGAGGGGGCGGCCGAAGCCTTCCGGGAGTCCTGCGCAGACGATGCCTCGCTCGATGACCATGCGTCCGGCCACGGTGAGCCCGGCATCGGCAGCCGACTGGGCGAGCCCGGCGATAGTCGCCACGCTGGGGCGCTCGGGGATATCCGAGCAGTTGACCATGAAGGTGAGATACCGGCCCGAGAAGTCGGGCTCGGACGCACGCGGTCGTGCAACCAACGCAGAAGACGTGCCGCGGAACAACGCGTCGTGCCAGAAGTCGACCTGCTTCTTGACGAGGCCATAGTTGAACTGGGCATTCAGCAGGCCAAGCCAACTGGCGACCGTCTGCCAGCGATTGTAGGACTCCCCTTCGATCTCCCCCGTGCGCTTGTCGAACTCCGCAACAACACGATCCACCTTGGCGGCGAAGCCCTTGCCGTAGCTGCGCGCGAAGACATCGAGTGAATAGAGCCGTCCCCACGTCTGCATGGAGGCGCGCTGCGTGAACGTCGAATTCACCGGCACGGTGCCATCGAGCACCAGCGCTCGGAGTCGGCTGGGATACGCCTGCGCGTAGGCCATACCAATCTGAGTGCCGTAGCTCATTCCCCAGTAGGTCCACTGCGAAACACGCAAGGCTGATCGCAGCGCCTCGAGATCGCGCACGACGTACGCCGTGCCGAGCTTGTCGGCGACAGCAGGGTTCGCAGCCACACACGCCGTCAGAATCGCGCTGAGGCTGTCCGAGTAGGCCTGCGTGGCGTCCAGCCAATCGACGGGGCCTGTCGCCGGCAGGTCGCCGTAGGTCGGGGATGCCGTACCGCAGTTACTGAGCGCCGGTGTGCTCGCGCCGACACCACGCGGATCCCACGCGACGATGTCGAACTGCTCGACGACCGACTTCGGCAGGCGCGCCCACGGCCGGACGCGGTCCTTGCCGAGCAGCACCCTCAGCACGGACAGCCCCGATTGCCCCGGTCCACCGGGATTGAAGGTGAGGGTGCCCAGCTTCTTCTTCGCCGTCGCCCGGTGGACGGCATAGGCGATCGAGCCCCTGGCGGGATTGCTCGCATCGAACCAATCGACCGGCACCTCCAGGCGGCCGCACGTGACATCGTCAATGTCGACGTCGACGTCGGAGCATGGCACGGTCGAAGCTGCGGGAATACCAATGCTTGAGGTAGCCGCCGTGGGTGCAAGCGGCGCCGCCGCCACAGGCGCACCGGTGACCATGAGGCCCACCGCAGCAACGACCGCGGTGAGCAGGCGTCCATGGATCATGAGCGCGCGTCGCGCGAGCGCGGCCACAGCAATCGGGCGATGAACCCGACGGCAGCACCCACTGCGAAGATGAGAAGTCCCAGGAGGATGGTGCTCACGAGGGATTCACCTCGCTCGGCGACCCCATCAGCCACGTCACTCACCCCGTCCCACCGCTCGGCCTTGCCATCCGTCAGCATAGAGACACTGAGCAAGGCCCCACAGGCCCGAGAGCTGGCACGAGGGAGGTGCGCGATGAGCGGTGGTTCACGGCTCGATCCCTGGGTCGATTCCTACGCTGCGCGCGCCCGCGGCATGACCGCCTCGGAGATCCGCGCACTCTTCGCCGTGGCCTCGCGACCCGAGGTCGTCTCGCTTGCCGGGGGGATGCCCTTCGTCCAGGCCCTTCCACTCGACGCGCTCGCCGAGACCGCCGCGCGCCTGGTGCGCGAGCGCGGAGCCGAGGTGCTGCAGTATGGATCCGGGCAGGGTGACGTCACGCTGCGTGGGCAGATCCTCGACGTCATGAGCGAGGTCGGCATCGCCGCGCATCCCGATGACGTCATCGTGACAACCGGGTCGCAGATGGCGCTCGATCTCGTCACGCGGGTCTTCTGCGATCCCGGCGATGTCGTGCTGGTGGAGGCTCCGTCGTACGTCGGCGCACTCGGTGTCTTCCGCGCGTATGAGTGCGACATCGTGCATGTGCCCATGGACGCCGAGGGTCTTGTGCCCGCGGCACTCGAGGAGACAATTGCCCGAGTCCGGGCCCAGGGCAAGCGCGTGAAGATGCTCTACACGATCCCAAGCTTCCACAATCCCGCCGGCGTGACCCAGGGTCCGCGGCGTCGGCAGGAGATCCTCGCCATCGCCCAGCGCGAGGGCCTGCTGGTGCTCGAGGACGATCCCTACGGCCTGCTCGGCTTCGAGGACGCACCGCCACGCGCGATCCGCGCCGAAGACGACCAGCAGGTCGTCTACCTCGGCTCCTTCTCCAAGACCATCGCGTCGGGCCTGCGCGTCGGCTGGGCTGTGGCACCCCACGGCGTGCGGGAGAAGCTCGTGCTAGCGGCTGAGTCCGCGGTGCTGTGCCCCTCCAACTACGCGCAGCTCACCGTGAGCGAGTACCTCGCGACCCAGCCGTGGCGCGAGCAGGTCAAGGTCTTCCGCGAGCTCTACCGCGAGCGACGCGATGCACTCCTGGAATCGCTCGATCAGCTCATGCCGGCTGGCACGACGTGGACCGTGCCCCAGGGCGGCTTCTACTCGTGGGTGACGCTGCCCGCAGGACTCGACAGCAAGGCCATGCTGCCGCGCGCCATCGCTGCACTCGTGGCGTACGTCCCCGGCACCGGCTTCTTCGTCGATGGTCAGGGTCGCGAGAGCCTGCGCCTGTCCTACTGCTACCCCGATGCCGACCGCATTCGTGAGGGCGTACGCCGCCTTGCCGGAGTTGTGGAGTCCGAGCTCGAGATTGCGCAGACCTTCGGCACCGGCCATGTGCTGCGCGATGGCGAGGGCCCCGAGGGTCCCGCTCCCAATCTCCTCTAACAGCCGATTCCTCCCACGGAAGGCAGTCTCCATGCAGGTGCTCATCCTCGCCGGTGGCCTCTCGGCCGAACGCGATGTCTCGCTGCGTTCCGGACGACGGGTCGCGGAGGCGCTGCGGACGGCTCGCCCGGACTGGCAGGTGCTCGAGCGCGATGTCGACGCTGCACTGCTCGATGAGCTCGCCACGGAGGCACCGGACTGCGTCGTTCCCCTACTGCATGGCAGCGCCGGGGAGGACGGTGCCGTGCGCGATGTGCTGGAGTGCCTCGGCCTGCCCTATGTCGGGTCACGCGCTGCCGCGAGCAGGCTCGCCTTCGACAAGCCGATCGCCAAGACGTTGGTACGTCGCGTCGATCTTGCCACGCCGGAGGCAGTCGCCCTTCCGCACGCCACCTTCCGCGAGCTCGGCGCACCGGGAGTCATGGGGGCGCTGGAGCGAGGCATCGGCTTCCCGCTCGTCGTCAAGCCCGCCCGCGGTGGCTCCGCACTCGGTGTGAGCATCGTGCGCACCAGAGAGGAACTCCCCGCGGCGATGGTCGGTGCCTTCGCCTACGGCGACGTCGCGATGCTCGAACGCTTCATCTCCGGCACCGAGGTCGCCATCGGAGTCGTGGAGACCCCTGAC
>JAULZJ010000067.1:0-4542 GCA_032117435.1 Candidatus Nanopelagicales bacterium
GAGGAGTCGCGCGCGCTGCTCGTCGGCATCCAGCTCCCGATCACGATCGTCTCCGGCGGTGAGACACGGCAGGATTCGGTGGCGCGCGCACTTCTCGCACTACCGGCCGAGGTCGACGTCGTACTCGTCCATGATGCTGCCCGTCCCCTCGTTCCCGCTGATGTCGTGGATCGCGTCGCAGCCACCGTGCGAGGAGGCGCGCAGGCAGTCATCCCGACCTTCGGGGTTGTCGACACGATCAAGGAGGTCGACAGTGATGGTGTGGTGCGGTCGACCCTCGACCGAACTCGACTCCAGGCAGTCCAGACGCCGCAGGGCTTCGCTCGCGACGTCTTGCAGCAGGCCCATGCCATGTCCGACGGTGCGGATGCGACCGATGATGCCGGGATGGTGGAGCGCATGGGCGTGACCGTGCACACCGTCGCCGGTCACGAGGAAGCCTTCAAGATCACTCGCCCCCTCGACCTTGTGCTCGCGGAGGCGATCCTCGTCCGTCGCAGGGCGACCGGCGGTGTCGGTTAGTCGCGTGGGCGTGGGCGTGGACGTCCACGCCTTCGCCCCTGGTCGCCCGCTCTGGATCGCCGGACTCATCTGGGATGGTGACGGCCTCGATGGTCACTCGGACGGTGACGTGGCCGCGCACGCTGCCTGCGATGCGCTGCTCTCGGCAGCGGGCATGGGGGATCTGGGGGCGCTCTTCGGCATCGACGACCCCGAGTGGGCGGGTGCGGGGGGAGTCGCCCTTCTGTCGCATGCGGCTTCGCACGTGCGCGACGCGGGGTGGCAGATCGACAACATCGCGATCCAGGTGATCGGCAACCGACCGCGCATCGGGACGCGTCGAGATGAGGCTCAGCAGGTCCTTTCCGAGGCGGCAGGTGCACCGGTGAGCGTCTCGGGCACCACGACGGACGGCTTGGGGCTCACGGGTCGAGGCGAGGGCCTCGCTGCCATCGCCACGGCGCTCATCACGGCCGCTAACTCCTGACGCCGCTGCTGCCTGGCGCCGCTGCTTCCTGATCCGGCCGGATTCGCTACCGTCGGGCCATGACTGCGACGATCCCTCCCGAGGCCCACCCCATGCTCGACGCGGCTGAGTTCGCCACTATGGCCACCACGAACCCCAATGGCTACCCGCACCTGTCGGTGGTGTGGGTGGAGCGCGATGGTGACGATCTGCTGATCTCGACGATCAAGGGTCGGCGCAAGTACCTCAACATGGAGCGTGACCCGAAGGTGGCGCTACTCGTGTACCCCAAGGACAACCCGTACACCTACGTCGAGGTGCGCGGCACCGTCACCATGACGGAGGAGGGTGGCCGGGAGCTCATCGATCGACTCAACCAGCAATACACCGGCACGGATCGCTACCCCGGCGATGATGGCACCGACAATGTCCGGGTCGTGTGCCGCATCACGCCCGACAAGGTCGTCACCCGCCTGCCGCACTAGTCTCTACGCGTGAGCCTGCGCCTCTACGACACCGCCACCCGCGAGGTGCGTGACTTCGTGCCACTCCGGCCTGGTCGCGTGTCCATCTACCTCTGCGGCGCGACGGTCCAGGCACCACCTCACGTCGGCCATGTTCGGTCCGGCCTCGCATTCGACATCCTGCGTCGCTGGCTCGCTGCCTCCGACTATGACGTCACCTTCGTGCGCAATGTCACCGACATCGACGACAAGATCCTGGCGAGGGGTGCCGAAGAGGGCGTGCCCTACTGGCAGGTCGCGATGCGGAATGAGCGCGCCTTCACCTGGGCCTATGACGTGCTCGGCTGCCTTCCACCCACCTACGAGCCGCGGGCGACAGGCCATGTGACGGAGATGGTCGAGCTCATGCAGCGACTCATCGACACCGGCCACGCCTATGCGGTCGATGGCGATGTCTACTTCGATGTGCGCTCCTTCGCGGAGTACGGCGCCCTGAGCGGTCAACGTCTCGATGACATGCAGCAGGCGATGGACTCGGATGCCACCATCAAGCGTGACCCTCGGGACTTCGCCCTGTGGAAGGGAGCGAAGCCCGGTGAGCCGCAGTGGCCCACGCCGTGGGGACCGGGGCGACCCGGCTGGCACCTCGAGTGCTCGGCGATGGCCTCGCGCTACCTCGGACCGGCGTTCGACATCCATGGCGGTGGGATGGACCTGCTCTTCCCCCACCATGAGAACGAGATCGCGCAGTCCAAGGCGGCGGGCGATGCCTTTGCGCAGTACTGGATGCACAACGCCTGGGTGACGACCTCGGGCGAGAAGATGAGCAAGTCGCTCGGCAACTCCCTCCTCGTCTCCGAGGTTGTGAAGCGCGTGCGTCCCGTGGAACTGCGCTACTACCTGGGATCGGCCCACTACCGCTCGATGCTCGAATTCTCCGATGAGGCGCTCTCCGAAGCAGCCGCGGGATACCGGCGGATCGAGGGATTCCTCCGGCGTGCCGAGGACGCGCTCGGCAGTGGCCCGACCCTCGTCGCCGTGCCGCCCGCCTTTCGCGATGCCATGGACGACGATCTGGGCGTACCCCAGGCGCTCGCGGTCATCCATGACACCGTGCGCGGGGGCAACGCCGCACTGGCGGACGGGGCCCTCGATGCCGCGCGTCAGGCTCGCGACGACGTCGTCGCGATGATCGACGTCCTCGGTGTCAATCCCTATGCCGCGCCCTGGGCTGCGGACTCCGACGACGGTGCCGCACGCCGTGCACTCGCACCGCTGGTCGATGTCGTCCTGGCTCAGCGCCAGGCGGCCCGAGACCGCAAGGACTTCGCCGTCGCCGACGCCCTGCGCGACGGCCTCTCCTCGTCCGGGATCATCGTCGAGGACACTCCGGCCGGCCCGCGCTGGTCGCTAGCCGAGGAGAGCTGATGGCCGGCAATTCCCAGCGCAAGGGTGCGATGCGCAAGGCGGGCACCAAGAAGGGGATGACCGTGGGCTCCGGCGGCCAGCGTCGCAAGGCACTCAAGGGCAAGGGTCCCACCCCCAAGGCAAGTGAGCGTGCCAAGCATCCCGCCGCACGTCGTGCGCGCGCGGCCGAGAAGAGGGTGAGCAAGTCGACATCGGGATCCCGTGGGCGCAAGGATGGGCGCGAGGTGCTCGTCGGGCGCAATCCGGTCGTCGAGGCGATGCGTGCCGGCGTACCCGCCTCAGCGCTCTATGTCCAGCAGTACGTCGACACCGATGACAGGGTCCGCGAGGCGCTCACCATGGCTGCCGACCGGGGGATGCCCCTACTTGAGGTCACGCGTCTGGAGCTCGATCGCATGTCCGGGGGCGCGAGCCATCAGGGTCTTCTCCTCACGGTCCCGGCGTACGAATATCTCGACCCCGCTGATCTGCTGGCGCGGGCCTCCGACTCAGGGTCGCCCACCCTCATCGTCGCCCTGGACGGGGTGACCGATCCTCGCAATCTGGGTGCCATCGTGCGCTCGGCGGCAGCATTCGGCGCCGATGGCGTGGTCGTGCCTGAGCGCCGTGCCGCGGGGGTCACCGGATCGGCGTGGAAGGCCAGCGCGGGCACTCTCGCCCAAGTCCCGGTGGCCCGCGCGACCAATCTCACGCGGGCATTGACGGCGTACGCGAAGGCAGGCTGCACGCTCATCGGCCTCGCGGCCGATGGCGACATGGATCTCACCGCGTTGCCGAAGGATGTCGCCACGGGTCCGCTGGTGATCGTCATCGGGGGCGAGGGGCGCGGCCTGAGTCGCCTCGTCGGCGAGGCCTGCGATCACGTCGTGTCGATCCCGATGGTGACGGAGACCGAGTCGCTCAATGCCGCCGTTGCTGCCGGGATCTCGCTCTATGCCGTAGCGGCCTTGCGCTCGTCCTCCTGAGCCGGCGCCTGCCTGGGCACGAGAGCCTGGGCGATAAGCGGGAAGACGAGCACGGAGAGTGCGCCTGCGCCCACAAGCGCGGCGGCAACCGAGGAACTCATGAGACCCGCCCCCAACTCCACTGATGTCACCGCCACGATGATCGGCAGTGCCGTGGCGACGTAGAGCGAGTAGCCAGCACGTTCCTTGGCTCGCGGGATCGCGCGACGATAGAGGAAGAACTGCGGCACGCCGCGGACGAGGAGGAGCAGGACGAAGAAGATCAGCAGGAGAGAGGGATTCTCCACGATCGACGACACGTCAAGCCTGGCTCCCGACACGATGAAGAAGATGGGGATGAAGATGCCGAAGGCGATGCCCTCGACCTTCTTCTGCAGCAGCGCTTCCTCGTTGTGGGGGGTGAGCTGCCTGATGATGATGCCGGCGATGAAGGCGCCCAGCACCACATCGAGGCCGAGGCCCTCGGCCACCGCCAGCAGGGCGACGAGGAGCAGGGCGGTGAGCCGCACGGCCGTCTGGGCGCTGGTCTCCTGACCTCGCTCGATGACATTGATGATGCGGTCGGTCCGCAGCCACGTGGGGACCTTGGCGAAGAGGAGAGCGAGGGCGGCGAAGAGAAGTACGGAAAGCAGCGCAAGCCCGAAGGACTTGGTCGTGAGCAAGAGCGAAATGGCGAGCACGGGACCGAATTCGCCGATGGCGCCTGCGCCCATGAAGT
>JAULZJ010000068.1:0-2776 GCA_032117435.1 Candidatus Nanopelagicales bacterium
CTCGAAGGTGCAATCGCCCACGATCTCCGCCGTGATCCCCCGTCGCGCGAGTTGGGCGGCCACGCCGGCGCGCACGTCGACCGCGGGCGTGCCGGCACGGGTCCGGGCGTAGGCCTCCGGGGCGACCGCGGCCACCTCGGCGCGGACCTCCTCGCTCACCTCGTAGCAGCCGGGGCAGATCGCGGGACCGATCCAGGCGTGCACGGCTCCGGTGGGAGCGAGCTCATCGAGGGCCGCGCCCACGACATCTGCCACCACACCCCGCCAGCCCGCATGCACCGCCGCCACCTGGCCGCCGGTGAGATCGGCGAGCAGGATGGGCACGCAGTCGGCCGTCTGCACCGCGATGGGCAGGTCGCGGGCATCCGTGATGACCGCATCCGCATCGGGCGGGGTCGCTGCGGGTGCTGTCAGTCGCGCGACATCGCGGCCGTGCACCTGGCGCACGAGCACGAGCGCCTCCGCACCGAGGTATCCCGCGATCACCGCAAGATTGGCGGCTACCGCCTCGGGCTCATCGCCGACGGAGGCGCCGACGTTGAGCGCGGCGTACTCCCCGGCACTCACACCGTGACGGCGATCGGTGAAGAGCCACTCGGCCGCGAAGGCGCCATCGCCCTCGACTCGGCCGCGGGCGATGACTCCCACGGGTTACTTGAGGAAGTCGGGTACGTCGAGATCGTCGCCCGCGTCGTCGAAGACGATGGTGCGCGGCGGCTCGACGGGACGCTTCGGCGGCTCCTGCGGTGTCACCGGGATCTGCGCACTGTCGCCGGATCCCTTGGCGGCGACGGCCGCGGCGAGCGGTGTCTCGTCGGCGATCTTCTTGGTCACCGGCTGCGCACGACGCGCAGGGGGCGAACCACCGTCGAAACCGGCGGCGATCACCGTGACGCGCACTTCGTCGCCGAGGGTGTCGTCGATGACCGCGCCGAAGATGATGTTGGCATCGGGATGCGCGGCATCGGACACCATGCGCGCCGCCTCGTTGATCTCGAAGAGGCCGAGGTCCGAGCCACCGGAGACTGACAGCAGCACGCCGTGGGCACCCTCGATGCTCGCCTCGAGCAGCGGGCTGGAGATGGCCGCGGTCGCGGCCTCGATGGCGCGCTCCTCGCCCCGTGCGGAGCCGATGCCCATGAGGGCCGAGCCTGCCCCCTGCATCACCGACTTGACGTCGGCGAAGTCGAGGTTGATGAGGCCCGGTGTCGTGATGAGGTCGGTGATGCCCGAGACACCCTGCAGCAGCACGTGGTCGGCCTGGCGGAAGGCATCGATGACGCTGATATTGCGGTCGGTGAGCGAGAGCAGGCGGTCATTGGGGATGACGATGAGCGTGTCGACCTCGGCGCGCAGTGCGTCGACACCGTTCTCCGCCTGCGACTGGCGGCGTCGACCCTCGAAGCCGAAGGGGCGCGTGACTACGCCGATGGTGAGCGCGCCGAGGGACTTGGCGATGCGCGCGACGACGGGTGCCCCGCCAGTGCCGGTGCCGCCACCCTCTCCTGCGGTCACGAAGACCATGTCGGCGCCGCGTAGCACCTCCTCGATGTCCCCCGCGTGATCCTCCGCCGCCTGGCGGCCGACATCGGGGTCGGCGCCGGCGCCGAGGCCGCGCGTGAGCTCCCGGCCGATGTCGAGCTTGACGTCGGCGTCGCTCATGAGCAGCGCCTGGGCATCGGTGTTGATGGCGACGAACTCGACGCCCTTGAGCCCGACGTCGATCATGCGGTTGACGGCGTTGACGCCGCCGCCGCCGATGCCGACGACCTTGATCACGGCGAGATAGTTCTGAGGTGCGGCCACGGGTGTATCCCTTCGGGTCCGGCCCACGAGCGTCCTCCTAGACCGTGCGCTGACATGCGCGTATCTCAATCTCAAGTTGAGGTCGAGATCCTGTGCACTGTGCCTCTCGACCACGAGGTTAAGGCTCAGCCTCACCTCGAGCAAGAAGCCACGCCTGTCACACCCCTCACAACAACGGTCAGGTGTACGCCGCCCCGACCTCCGCGCGGACCACCGATGCCAGGTCGAGGACATCGGCCCCGCTCCCCGGCGGACCGCAGGCACGGACGGCCCAGGGGTCTGGGCTCAGCGCCGGATCGGTCATCGCTGCCGGGATTCGCTCGGGGTCTGGATGCGACAGGCCCCGGTGGTCCAGCACCGTCCATCCCCTCCGGCGGAGATCGGCCACGGTCGCGCCCTGGCGATTGCACCGCGACGGCCGGCAGGAGTGCACGGTCGAGACATCGCGCAGGCAGGGCTCGAGTCGCGGCTCGTGTCCCGGCTCGAGCGCGGGCAGCACCCTGGCGAGCAGCCCCCGCACCGTGTCGACGGGATCGAGGAGCACCAGCCCGGCCACGCTCCCGGGGACCCGTGCCTCCAGGCATGCCGCGGCATGCCCGACGACCGCTCCCCCGGCCGAGTGGCCGATGAGAGTCCACGCCTCGGGCGCGCCGGCGCCGACTCCGCGCGCCTGCGGGAGGCCCGACTCCACCGCACGCGCGATCGTCACGCTCGCCGATGTCAGCCACGTGGCGTCGTGCATCGAGCGTCGCGGTCGCCACCAGGCGATGTCGGGCCGCACCACCGCGACACCGTCGCCCGCGAGCAGCTGCGCGAGTCCGGCGAGTGCCGATGACCGCCGCCCGAAGCCGTGCTGCACCCACGCCCAGCCGCGCGGCTCGCCCACGGGTGCGGTCCACGTCGTGCGCACCCGACCCCCGAGGGGCACGTCGAGATCGAGCACGAGGTCCACGCGCCTAGCCTCCCGCAC
>JAULZJ010000069.1:0-2047 GCA_032117435.1 Candidatus Nanopelagicales bacterium
CGTGGCTGGCGCGACGTTGCCCTGGGGCCTGGTCGTATCGCTGGTCGCGCTGCTCGTCCTCGTCCGCGCCGGTGTCGAGGGGACGCGGAGTCGCTGGGGCGGGTGGATCATCGTCGCGGTGTGGATTGGCGTGACCGTGGCCTTTGCGGCGGAGCTCCCTTCGGGGGACCTCGTCATCTCCGCGGGTGGGCGCCAGATGGCCTATCTCCTCGGGGGGGTCATCATCGGTGCGGCCGCTGCGACTGTGCCCCCCATCGAGCGACTGCGCCGAGCCTGAGCGCCGCCGACGCGGCACTGTGACCCAGGACACGGGGCGCCCTCGTCAGGCGATCTGGAGGAGCCAGCGCCTAGCATGATGGGCAGCCCGTGTATCGGGATGACGTACTCATGATGAATGACGTACCCATGATGAGCGGAGAGCGGCAGGTGGCGGACGAGGAGCAGCCCGTGGGCAGCACCACCCCGCGCCGTGGACTCCTGATCACGCTGGGTGTGGTCACGGGGGCCGTCGCCTTCTACCTCGGGATGATCCTCGGCTCATCGAGTGATATCCCGGCCAACACCAGCGTCTTGGGCGTGCCCATCGGCGGCATGTCCCGGGCCGAGGCGGTGGCGACCCTAGAGACGTCGCTCACGCCCCGATCACTGGATCCCATGTCCGTCGCGGCCTTCGAGACCTCCGAAGAGATCTTCCCGGCGGACTCGGGGATGTCCTTCGACCCGATCGCTACGGTGGATGCAGCCGAGGGTCGCCTGCTCAATCCGCTGTCGCTCGTCATGCGGCTTTTCGGCCCGCGCGAGATCGACCCCGTGGTGGTCATCGACGACTCGATCCTGTCCGAGCGTCTCGAAGCGTTCGCTGATCTCATCCGGACCGACACAGTAGAACCCACGGTCTACTACGAGGACATGGCGCCGGTGCTCACCCGGGCGGAGGACGGACGCGATATCGACATCCCTGCAGCAGTAGATGCCGTCGCGACGTCGTACCTCGAGACGGCGGGGCCCGTCGCCCTGCCCGAGGTCGTCCTCGAGCCCGCCGTCACCAATGACGAGGCGGAGGCCTTCGTCACGGGACCGGCCACCACGGCCGTATCCGGTCCGGTGACGATCCAGGTGGAGGACATCACCCCCCAGGTCCCCGCCGAGGCCATTGCCGAGGCGACCATCTACCTCGTGAACGGTGAGGCGCTCACCCCTCAGATCGATGGCGCGATCCTGCATGACTCGATCGCCGAGGAGGTGGCACCGATCGAGGAGCCCGGCAACAATGCCACCTTCGAGATCGACGCCAACAATGTCCCCGTCGTCGTGCCGTCCCGGGTGGGGCGCGGTATCAGCGACGAGGTCCTGGCCGCTGCCGTCGGAAATGCGATGTTCGCCGAAGGGGACGACCGCGTCGCCCCGGCGCCCGTCACCGTGCGCGATCCCGCTCTCACCACGGAGGACGCCCTCGAACTCGGCGTGATCGAGGAGATCTCCAGCTTCACACAGCAGGTCAACTACGCCGAATACCTCGCGCACAACCTCGCTGTCGCATCCGAGTACATCAATGGCACGCTCCTGCTGCCGGGCGACGTCTTCTCCATGAACAAGACCACGGAGAATCGTGATCCCGTCGGCGGCTACAAGGTGGGATGGGTCATCGGGCCAGGCGGCGTCTTCCGCCAGGCACTCGGTGGCGGGCTCTCCGCTGCGACAACGACCGTCTGGTCGGCTGCCTTCTACGCGGGCCTAGAGCCCGTCGAGGTGCAGGCGCATTCCGTGTACATCTCGCGCTACGTGCCCGGCCTAGAAGCCACCGTGGCCTGGGACAACTTCGACATGAAGTTTCGCAACGACACGCCGTACGGAGTGTTCATCACGGCGCAGTCGGATGCGACGTCCATGACTGTGCGCATGTACAGCACGAAGATGTACACCACGATCGATGCGGAGGTGGGCGAGCGATACGCGACCACCAGCAACACCAAGATCTACAACGAGTCCCCTGAATGCTCGGCTCAGAACGGCGGACCGGGCTTCACGATCGATGTGGATCGAGTCT
>JAULZJ010000070.1:0-3778 GCA_032117435.1 Candidatus Nanopelagicales bacterium
CCGACGGCTACGCCGCAGACGCCGCCACCGCGGTGCGCCGCGCCAAGGAGTTCGTCACCGCGAGGCGAGCGGCCCGCTAGTGCCCAAGCTGCTTCCCCTACTCGAGCACGCGGTCAAGAAGCCCGTGTGGGACTGCCGCATGTGCGGCCAGTGCGTCCTGCACTCGACCGGCATGACGTGCCCGATGACCTGCCCCAAGACCCTGCGCAATGGCCCGTGCGGCGGCGTCCGCGAGGACGGCCACTGCGAGGTCAAGCCAGAGATGCGGTGCGTCTGGGTCAAGGCCGAGGAGCGCTCGCACTCCCCTCTCAACCCGCACCACTGGGAGGAGGAGTTCAACGAGCTGCGCCCGCCGGTCGACAACCGCCTCCAGGGCACCTCGTCGTGGATCAACCTCATCAACGGGCGCGATCGACGTACGCCGGCCGGCTGGGATGGTGCCGCACGCGAAAGCTTCTCCGCCGTTCCCGGCGCCAGCATGGTCGAGATCGACGAGCCGACGACGCTCCCGGAGGGCTTCCACTCATGAGCCGTCTGGCCACCCTCCTCGCGGAGGGCACTCGCCCCGTCGTGACCGCGGAGTTCCCCAGCATCGACGGCGGTGGCCTCGCCGCGGTCGAGAAGGCGGCAGATGAGTTGCGGCCCTTCGTCGACGCGGTCAACGCGACCGATAATCCGGCCGCTCACGCCCACGCGTCCAACACCTCCATCGCCATCGCGATGTCACAGTTCGGGCTCGAGCCGATCATGCAGGTGGTGTGCCGCGACAAGAACCGCATCGCCATGCAGGCCGACATCGTCGGCGCGAGCCTCTTCGGCATCGAGAACATCGCCTGCCTCACGGGCGACGACGTCACCGCGGGCGATGAGCCCGAGGCGCGGCGCGTCTTCGATCTCGACAGCACACAGCTCGTCAAGGTGGCCAGTGGGCTGGCCGAGGGCCACTACCTCTCCGGCCGCGCGATCAAGCAACCCCCCGAACTCTTCGTCGGCGCGGTGGAGAACCCCTTCGCTCCCCCGCTCGACTACCGCGTGCTCCGTGCGCTCAAGAAGGCCGAGGCGGGGGCGCGCTTCCTGCAGCTGCAGATCGGCTACTACCCCGAGCGCCTGGAGTCCTTCGTCGCGGGCTGCGTCGAGCACGGCGTCACGCGCACGACGTCACTCCTCCCGACGGTGGTGCTCACCAAATCGGCCAAGGCGCTGTCCTTCATGGACGAGTCCGTGCCCGGCATCTCCATCCCCGCGGACATGATCGCCCGCGTCGCGGGAGCCGGTGACAAGGACGCCATCGCCGAGGAGTCCTACCAACTCACCCTCGAACTCACTCGCCACGCGCTGTCGCTGCCGGGCGTCTCGGGCATCCACCTCACGGATTTCCGCCACGACGGCTCACTCGAGCGCCTCGTCCGGGACTTGTCCATCGGCCCCGCCTTCGACCCGGTGGCATCCGCTTCCGGTACCACCTCGGTATAGGAGTCCCATGCACACCGTCCTCCGCTCCGCGACGTCGACCGTGACCATCGGCCCGGACCAGCCCTTCTGCATCATCGGCGAGCGCATCAATCCGACGGGGCGCAAGAAGTTCCAGGAGCAGCTGCGTGTCGAGGACCTCTCAGCCGTGGAGATCGACGTCGCTCAGCAGATCGCTGGCGGGGCGATGATGCTCGACGTCAACATGGGTGCTCCCCTGATCGATGAGGTCAAGCTCCTCGGCGATGCCGTGCGCCTCGTGCAGTCCCTGACCGATGTGCCCCTGTGCATCGACTCCTCGATCGTCGAGGCGCTCGAGTCCGGCCTCGCGGCGTACGAAGGCAAGGCCCTGGTCAACTCCGTGACGATGGAGCGCGAGCGCATCGACGCG
The DNA here is from genome assembly GCA_032117435.1 of Candidatus Nanopelagicales bacterium. Lineage (GTDB taxonomy): Bacteria > Actinomycetota > Actinomycetes > S36-B12 > S36-B12 > Mxb001. The sequence continues at coordinate 1,862 of JAULZJ010000070.1, forward strand.
ATCCTGCCGCTGGTCAAGCGCTACGGCGCGGCCGTCATCGCGCTGCCCAATGACGAGGAGGCGATCCCCGAGGATCCGCACCGTCGTCTGGAGCTGGCCAAGCAGCTCGTGGGCATCGCGACTGAGGAGTTCGGCATCCCGATCGAGGACATCGTGGTCGACCCGCTCGCCATGCCCATCGGAGCTGATCACACGCTCGCGATGAAGACCATGGAGGCCATCCACCTCATCTCCACCGAGATCGGCGTCAACACCACGCTTGGCGCGTCCAACGTGTCCTTCGGGATGCCCGATCGCCACACGCTCAACGCTGTCTTCCTGCCCATGGCGATGAGGGCCGGCCTCACCAGCGCGATCATGGACGCGCGCACCCCGCGGATCGTGGACGCGATCAAGGGCGCCGACCTCATGATGGGCAATGACGAGTGGGGCGCCAACTGGATCGCAGCACATCGCGCCAAGCAGGCGGCCGAGGCAGCCGCTCAGGCATGACCGCTCTCGACGATGCGACGGCCGCGCCCTCCGGGCCGGCGCGTGTCAGCCTGACCTTCGAGCCCGCGGGTAAGTCGGTCCGCGTGCCCAATGGAGTGAGCGTCTTCGACGCCGCGCTCTGGAACGGCGTCGCAATCGACTCCACCTGCGGCGGTCACGGCACGTGCAAGAAGTGCAAGGTGAAGGTGATCGACGCGAGCATGCCCATCACCCCCCTTGACGAGCGCGCGTTCTCCGCCGAGCAGCTGGCGGAGGGCTGGCGGCTGGCCTGCATGGCCACCGCCATGCGCGACCTCACCGTCGATGTGCCTGAGCTCACCACCCGCCCCAAGGCGGCGACGGTCGGCGTTGGCCGTCAGGTGATCCTGCGGCCTGCGGTGCAGAAGCGCTTCATCCAGCTCACCGACGCCACGCTCTCCGATCAGCGCACCGACGTGCAGCGGGTGCTCGATGCGATCGACGACCTCGAGCTGAGTGTTGATCCGCATGTGGTGCGCACGCTCGGCCGCACGCTGCGCTCGGCCAACTGGGAAGTGACGGCCGTCATCGTCGGCACCGAGCTCATCTCCGTGGAGCCCGGCGACACAACCGGCACGTCCTACGGCGTCGCCTACGACCTCGGCACCACCACGGCCGTCGCCACGCTCATGGACCTCACCACCGGCGCGCCCATCGCGGTCGCGTCGATGCTCAACCAGCAGCAGCCCTTCGGCGCCGACGTCATCAGCCGCATCAGCGCGACGATGCTCGAGCCCGAGTCGCTGCCCAAGCTGCAGGAGCTCGCGCAGGCCACCCTCGACGAGCTCACGCAGGATGTCTGCCAGCAGGCCGGCGTGGACCCGTCATCCGTCTACGAGGTCGCGCTAGCGGGCAACGCGACCATGGCGCAGCTCGTGCTCGGCATCGACCCCGAGCCGCTCGGCGTCGCTCCCTTCATCCTCGCCACGGCGTCCTATGAGGGGTTGCTCGCCGCCGACCTCGGCGTGCACGTACATCCGCGGGCGCGCGCGATGGTTTTCCCGCACCTCGGCGCCTACGTCGGCGGCGACATCATCGCCGGAGTGCTCGCCTCCGGGATGGACCGCGACAAGCGGCTGCGCCTCTTCATCGACATCGGCACCAACTGCGAGATCGTGCTCGGCAACGGCGAGAAGCTGATGTCGACGGCCGCTCCTGCGGGCCCGGCCTTCGAGGCGGCCTCGATCCGCTGCGGCATGCGTGCGGCACCCGGCGCGATCGAGGTCGTGTCGATCAGCGACGAGGGCATGACACTGCAGGTCATCGACGATGTCGCACCCATCGGCATTTGCGGCTCCGGTTTGGTCGATGTCATCGCCGAGCTGGCCCGCGTCGGGCTGCTCGACTCGAGCGGCCGATTCCTCTCCGACGACCGCATCGCCGAGCTGCGTCCCGATCTCGCCGACC
>JAULZJ010000071.1:0-3171 GCA_032117435.1 Candidatus Nanopelagicales bacterium
GGGCGCGCTCGTGCGCCGGTTCCCGGCCTACGCCGAGACACCGGTCGGCGTCTAGGCACCTCGTGCGCGAATACCTCCTCTGCCTCGTCGCGGCCGCGGCCGTGACCTACCTCGTGACCCCGCTCGCCCGCGCGCTGGCGCTGCGCTGGGGCGCGATGGCAGAGGTGCGCGATCGTGACGTGCACGACGCGCCGACCCCGCGCCTGGGTGGCCTGGCGATGCTCGCCGGCCTCTGCGCCGGACTGCTGCTCGCGAGCAAGCTGCCGCAGATGAGCTCGGTCTTCCAGGTCGGCGACAGCCCCACGCTGGCGCTACTCAGCGGCGCGGCGATCATCGTCGTGCTCGGCTTGATCGACGATCGCTGGGGCCTGGCAGCGCCCACCAAACTCGCCGGCCAGGTGCTCGCTGCCTCGGTCATGGCGCTGCAGGGCATCTCGATCATCTGGCTGCCCTTCGGCGGCACTCTTGTCCTCGACCCCGTCACGAGCGTGCTGCTCACGGTCCTGGTCGTCCTCATCTGCATCAATGCCATCAACATGGTCGACGGCCTCGACGGGCTCGCCGCGGGCATCGTCGGGGTGGCGGCCCTCGCCTTCTTCGCCTACTCCTACCTGCTCTCGGTCGAGGTCGGATTCGAGCGGGCGACGATGGCGACGCTGGTCTCGGCGCTGCTGGTGGGCATGTGCGTGGGATTCCTGCCCTACAACGTCTTCCCGGCGCGCATCTTCATGGGCGATACCGGCTCCATGCTGCTCGGATTCCTCCTCGCGGCGAGCATCATCACCCTCTCGGGCCAGGTCGATCCCGCGGCCATCGAGGGTGGCACCCTGCTGCCCGCCCTTCTGCCGATCCTGCTCCCGCTCGCCGTACTCGTGCTGCCACTCCTCGACCTCGGCCTCGCCGTCCTGCGCCGCACGCGCAAGGGTCGCTCGCCGTTCGCGCCCGACAAGCAGCATGTGCATCACCGCCTGCTCGAGATGGGTCACTCGCAGCGGCGCACCGTGCTGCTGATGTACGCCTGGACGGCCGTGGTCGCGGGCACCGCTGTGGCGCTGGCTTTCATTCCCGTCGTCTACGCCCTGCTGCTGCTCATCGGCGGCACACTTCTCGTGCTCTTCGCCGCGCTGCGTCCCGACGGCTCGCGGCCGCAGTCGTCGGCGGCATCGGGTCGCACTGGAACCGACGGCTGACCGATTCCCTCTCTCACCGCGCAAATCCGGACCCGGGGGTGCGTCCTGCGGGGGAGTCGATAGCGTGAGAGAAAGCGATCAGGGAGGGTGCATGCAGTCCGTCGACCGGCTGGTCCTGCGGGTCTCGATCCCCGTGACCGTGGGCGTCGGCGTGATCGCGGCCGTGATCGGGGCCCTCGTGGCTGCGGACCCGGGCAAGGCCCTCCTCGGCGCTGCCATCGGCACCCTCATCGTCGTGGCGTTCTTCACCGTGGGACAGGTGGTCGTCGGGGCGGTGCTGCGCACCGCCCCGCAGATGGCCATGTCGGTAGCCCTCATGGTCTACCTGCTCAAGATCGGGGTCCTCTTCGTCTTCATCATCCTCTTCCAGGGGACGACGACCTTCGACACCAAGGTCTTCGCCCTCACGATCGTCGCGTGCACCCTGGCCTGGACGACCGCCGAGGTGTGGGTCTTCGCGCGCACCAAGGTCCTCTACGTCGATCCGTCGCAGGAGGGCAGGCCATGAGGCTGCCGGGGACTCGTGTGACGGATGAGGCTGTCCATCGCGAGGGCTGGGACACGGCCAACACGGGCTGGATCATCATGAGCCACCTGCTCACGGGGATCGGCATGTACGCGGCCCTCGGAGCGTTGCTGTCGCTCTGGCTCGGGAGGGCCCCCCTCCTGATCGGCGCGGGTGCCCTCATCGGTATGTTCCTATCGCTCTACCTCATCCATCGACGCCTTGAGGCGACAGCGCCGGGGAAGGAACAGTCAGTGCCAGACCGCGCGACCCGCATCCTGCGTGGACACCGACGAGGCACTCCATGAGCCTTGTTGCAGCGGGCAGTCTCCAGTGCAAGTTCGAGAACGCCGCCAACCCGTGCGGCTTCCCGGCAGCGGGCTCGGAGATCTTCTTCTTCGACGATCTGGTGAGCTGGAACCTCCTCGGCATCACATTCGGCATCAACAAGGTGACGATCCTCGTCGCCATCGCGGTCATCATCGTCCTTGCCTTCTTCCTCTACGCCTTCCGCAGGCCGCAACTCGTCCCCAAGGGGGCCCAGAACGTCGGCGAGACCGGCTACCTCTTCATCCGCGACGGCATCGCGCGCGATGTCATCGGCAAGGAGGGCGACAAGTTCGTCCCCTTCCTTTTCTCGTTCTTCTTCCTCGTGTGGATGTTCAACGTCTTGGGCATCATTCCCTTCGCCCAGTTCCCCATCACGAGCGTCTTCGCCATCCCGGTCGCCTTCGCGCTCATCGTCTACTTCACGTGGGTCCCGCTGGGCATCTACCGCCAGGGATTCGGCGGCTTCTTCAAGGGCATGCTCTTCCCGCCCGGCGTGCCCAAGCCGATGTACATCCTGCTGTCGCCGATCGAGTTCATCTCCAACATCATCGTGCGGCCCTTCACCCACGCGGTGCGCCTCTTCGCCAACATGTTCGCCGGGCACCTGCTCATCGCGACATTCAGCCTCGCGGCGTACTACCTGCTCACGTTCACCGTGGTCGGCCTGCTCGGGTCGGTCGCGTCCTTCACGATGGCTGTCGCGCTGACCGCCTTCGAGCTCCTCATCCAGGCCCTCCAGGCCTACATCTTCACCCTGCTGACAGCGGTCTACATCAGCGGAGCGCTCCACGCGGAGCACTGAGTTCGTCCTGCACCAACGCGTCACCCGCACCACCACAACCGAATAAGACCCCCAGACCGGCAGACCAGACTGCCGGCCCGGACACGAAGGAAAAGACATGTCATTGCTCGCTGAGCTCTCCGGCTCCATCGGCTCCGTCGGCTACGGCCTCGCGGCCATCGGCCCCGGCGTCGGTATCGGCATCATCTTCGGCCAGGGCGTCCAGGCGATCGCCCGTCAGCCGGAGGCCTACGGCGTCATCCGCCAGAACATGCTCCTCGGCTTCGCACTCGCCGAGGCGCTGGCCCTCATCGGCTTCGTCGTCCCGTTCGTCTACGGCACCTGATCGGATCACCCGTGTCCAA
>JAULZJ010000072.1:0-3235 GCA_032117435.1 Candidatus Nanopelagicales bacterium
GGGGAGTTCGCGTGGACGGTCCCGCAACCACCCTCATGGCCGGTGTTCATCGCCGACAGCAGGTCGACGACCTCAGCTCCACGGACCTCTCCGACGACGAGACGGTCGGGGCGCATGCGCAGGGCCTGACGCACCAGATCGCGCAACGTGACCTGACCAGCGCCTTCGAGATTGGGCGGACGTGACTCGAGGCGAACGACATGGGGATGGCGCGGTCGCAACTCCGCCGAGTCCTCCACGAGCAGGATGCGGTGACGGGCATCTACCAGTTCGAGCAAGGTGGCAAGCAGCGTCGTCTTGCCGGAGCCGGTGCCTCCGCTGACAAGGAAGGCGAGTCGTGCCTCGACGATGGCTCTGAGCCAGCCCGCACCCGACTCATCAACGGTGCCGAGCCGGATGAGGTCCTCCAGGTCGAAGCCACGCCGATGCGGGATGCGCAGAGAGATGAGGGCACCGCCACCCGCGACGGGCGGGATGACCGCATGAAGTCGCGTGCCGTTCGCGAGGCGGGCATCCACGTACGGCGACGCCTCGTCGAGCCGCCGGCCCGCGAGGGATGCGAGACGTTGCGCGAGGCGCACGACCGCATCGCCGTCCTTGAAGCAGACCTGGGCTCGCTCGAGCCCGTGACCACGATCAAGCCAGACGTCGTCCATGCCATTGACCAGCACATCGGTGACATCGGGATCCAGTACGAGCGACTGGAGGGGACCCAGGCCGCCGAGCTCATCACGCAGGGTGCCCACGAGCTCGAGAAGGGACTCATCGCCGAGCAGCACGCCCTCTTCCCGGAGTGCCAGTGCGACGCGCGACGAGTCGGGCACGCTCGTCAGCCCGTCGTCGACGAGACGGCGACGTACACGCTCGAGCAGTGGCACGGTCACGGCTCAACTCCCGGCGCCACAGCGGCTAGCAACTCCCGGGAATTGCGACGTGCGGTGGCGCGGGGCGTCAAGTAGGGGTGATCGCCCTGCGCGAGCGTGCGGTCGTGCCGCATGACCGGAAGGAGCGGCACCTGCCACTCATCGGCCTCGGCCACGCACCACAGACCGGAATCGCGTGGTGCTACGCGCGCGACGACGGCGACCTGGGTGCACACCTCGCGCATAGCCTCGATGAGGGCGGGGACACGGGCGGCACTTGCGGGATTCGGTCCGATGACGACGATGACGACGTCTGACCGTGACCACGCGATCCGACTGGTCTCGCCGTCGGTCCGGGGCGTATCGACGACCGTGCACACGAACCCACGTGAACCGGCTTCGAGCACGGCCGACAGCGAGGGGATCGGAATAGCGAAGCGGGCATCGGGTGTGCCGGTGAGCACGTGGACGCCGTGGACGCTCGGGAGGGCATTGCGCAGCGAGGCGGGCGGTATCCGGCCGCGCGTCTCGGCGAGGTCGGGCCAACGCACGCCGCCGTCCACGGGAATGGATGCGCCGAAGGGATCGAGATCGATGAGCAGCCCGCGTGCCTCGCGCGCGAGCAGTGCGGCGATGGTCGAGGCGCCCGACCCGCCTACACCGGGCACGACGGAGATGACGGGGCCCCCGAGCGACGTGGCATCGCTGACCTGCGCCATGCGGTCGACAACCCAACGACTCGCGTCCGGCAATTCGGCGACATGCTCGGCACCCACGGCCACCGCTCCGCGCCACGTGTCCGCAGGCGTCGGGGCACCGGCCAGCCCATCGGAGCGGCATACGACGATCACGGACTCGCGACGCGGCAGTGCGCGCGCGGCAGCGTCGGGGAGCGCATCGTCACCGATGAAGATGAGGGGCGCACTGGACCAGGCGGATGCCGTGGGCTCATCCCTCACGCTCATCTCGACACCCGCCGCCGTCGCGAGACGGACGACATCGTCGAGGAGCAGTGGGTCATGCGTGATGAGCAGGGGGCGGGGAGTCTGGGTCATGGCGAGAGGGTCATCGCGCCCAGCCACCCGGGACCGACTCCTCGAGTCGCCTGGGGACAACTCCCCCGTCGCGCCCCTGTGGACGGGGCCGTGAGCGGTAGCCTGCCCGCGTGATGCAGGCTGCGGCGTTCTTCGATCTGGACAAGACGATTCTGGCGAAGTCCAGTGCACTCGCCTTCGCCCGTCCGTTCTACCGCGGCGGCCTCATCGGGCGCAGTGACGTCGTCCGCAGCGCGTATGCGCAGTTCATCTTCCTCGCATCAGGCGCGGACCATGACCAGATGGAGACCATGCGCAGGTACATGTCCGCGCTGGTCACGGGCTGGGATGTGGCCAAGGTACGCGAGATCGTCGCCGAGACGATCGATGTCATCATCGACCCGGCGATCTACGACGAAGCTGCGGCCTTGATCGAGGAGCATCGGAGCGCGGGGCGCCAGATCGTCATCATCTCGTCATCGGGGACCGAGGTGGTCGAGCCGATTGGTGCGCGTCTCGGCGTCGATGTCGCTGTGGGCACCCAACTCGCCGTCGAGGACGGCAGGTACACGGGCGAGATCCTGTTCTATGCCTACGGGGAGGGAAAGGCGCAGGCCATTCGCGATCTCGCCGACGAACGCGGCTATGACCTGGCACAGTCCTACGCCTACACAGACTCGATCACGGACCTGCCCATGCTGGACGCGGTGGGGCACCCGACCGCGGTGAATCCCGATGCCGAATTGCGACGTGTCTCTCTGGAGCGCGCCTGGCCGGTGCTCGACTTCGAGCGACCCGTCTCCATGCGTTCCCGACTGCCGATCGAGAAGCGCCAGGCGGTTGCGGCCGGCGCTGCGGCAGCAGCAGTGAGCGCTGTCGCGCTCAGCCTCGCCTGGTACGCCCGTCATCGCAGGATCGCCTGATGGCCAAGGCGTCGCGCGGCCAGCGCATTCTCCTCATCGGGCTGCTCATCATCGCCATGATGGTGCCGCCGATCCTGCTCAGTGTCGCCGGGCAAGGTGCCCTCGCATCGCTTTTCGTCTACGGCGCCGTGATCGCGATGACGGGCGTCTTCTACGGCCTTCGTCTCGCGGTCGCCCTCAGCCTCCTCGCGGGGGTATCCGGCATGGCTGCAGCAGCACTCAGTCCCTACCCCGTACCCGGGGCCATCTTCTTCGGTCTCCTGACGGGCGGCTGCGCACTCGCCGCGATCCGCGGCCTCCACAGCCCCCTGCTGATGGTGCCCGTGTTCATCAGCTTCGTGCTCGTCGCACCTCCGCGCGTCAATGGTGCTTCGGATGTCGTGGCCGTCCTGGTCACGGGCGGGGTCATCGCCCT
>JAULZJ010000073.1:0-2291 GCA_032117435.1 Candidatus Nanopelagicales bacterium
CCGGAAATCGGTGAAGGCCCGGATTCGTGAGGGAATCTGGTGGCCAGGGGCGGGGTCGAACCGCCGACCTTCCGATTTTCAGTCGGACGCTCGTACCAACTGAGCTACCTGGCCGTGCGGGTCGCTAAGCGACCCTGGCCGCTTGTGGCGGCCTGGCGACCCCGACGGGACTCGAACCCGCGACCTCCGCCGTGACAGGGCGGCGCGCTAACCAACTGCGCTACGGGGCCTCGATGGTGCTGAGACCAGTGTCCCCAACGGGATTCGAACCCGCGCTGCCGCCTTGAAAGGGCGGAGTCCTAGGCCGCTAGACGATGGGGACCATCGCCTCCGAAACCGGCGTCGAAGACTGGGAAAGCATAGGGGAGTGTGAGTGGCCCCATCCACCGGGGTGCGGAGGTGCGCGGGACACGCTGAAGGGGTCACCCCACCGTGCGGGATGACCCCTTCACACGCGTGTCTGGGCCGGACCCGATGCCGACCCTCAGCGGTCGCCCGGGTGTGCCGCCTTCCACGCACAGGGACCTGGTCGGTGCTCCTCCTGCAGGAGGGCCTCGGTGATGGGAGTGATCATGAATCCTCCTCTCACAAGCGGGGGATGCCGCACTTCCAGTCTGCGCCTGGACCCGCCCCGGGTCAAGGGCATCGGCGGTGGCCGCGCGGTGATGTGCGGTCACCGCGCGACAATGACCGCATGATCGAGGTCACGCCAGCGGAGTTCGAGGGGCTCGTCGCCGAGGCGCTGGAGGCAGTACCGGCCGAGCTCGCTGCGCTCGTGGACAACGTCGTCTTCGTCATCGAGGCCGATGGCCCGCCCGAGGATCCCGACCTGCTCGGACTTTACGAGGGCATCGCGCTCACGGAGCGGGATGCGACGTACGCCGGCGCACTGCCGGATCGCATCACGATCTACCGCAATCCGACGCTTCGTATCTGCGACACCTACGAGGACGTCGTCGAAGAGGTCAACATCACCGTCGTGCACGAGATCGCACACCACTTCGGCATCGACGACGATCGCCTACACGAACTGGGCTACGACTGATCCACCGCGGGTAGCCGTAAAAGAGGGGCCTAGCCAGTCGGGGAGACGGTGCGATCCATGTAGACCGCGAGGACGCTCACGCCGCCAGCACCGTTGTCGTAGTTGACGTACCAGCGCAGCTTGCCGAAGTCCGGCGGGGCGGTCGTGGCCTGCATGAGGTTCATCGAGAGCAGCGGCTGGTCCAGCGGGTAGTCGGCCGAGTGCTTCTGCCGGTAGGCCTGGGCCAGGCGCAGTGCCTTATTGGCCGACACCTTCAGCGGCTTGCTGGTGCCGGTGCTGCCGACCCAGGGGGCGTCGACGACGACCGTCGTGCGATAGCACAGGCCGTCGAAGCGGACCTGCGCGCTGACGGTCGACTCGCTCCCATCGACCGACACCTGCAGGTTGTAGGTGACGTGATTGACAGTGAGGGTCGCTGCAGAGGTCGGCTTGGTGGTGGCACCGGGCTGCGCAAGGAGATCGACCTCCATGCGGCCGTAGCTCAGGATCTGGGCGTCGTCGCCGAAGCGCTCCTTGACTCGATCCGTGACAGCGGCGGACTTCACCCTGCGGTCGGCCTTCTCCATCAGGGGGATGACGTTGCCCGACCAGCCGCAGTCCTTCTCCTTGGCCTGCGCGGGTCCCGCAGGTGCGATCGTGATCGCCAACGCGATGGCCGCGGTGACGGCGAGTGTGCCTGAGATACGTCGAGTGATGGTCGCCATGGGACTCCCTTGTCTGTGGTCCCAGGCTAAGCCTTATCGGGGAGCGGCAGCCCGGCGAAGTCGGTCAGCAATTGCCTGGCTGACTCCCTCGGCATCGGCAGCGGGCACCACGGCGACGACGAAGTCGATTCCCGCATCGTCGGCACGGCGGAGCGCGTCGTAGAGGCCGCGCGCATAGGCATCGACCGACTCGGGGGCAAGGAGTCGCATCGTGCCATCGGGGGTGGGGACACCGGCATCGGCGATCACACCGATGGTCAGGCCATCCGGGGCACCGATGATCGCGGCGTCGACGTACGCCTCGAGGGCATCGGCATCCGGCGCAAGGGCGATGGTCGCCGCGGGTGCGTAGTGGGAGGGCAGTGCACCCGGCACGCGGATCCCACTCGATGATGTCTCGAGGACATCGAGCCCCGTGATGCGCTCGATGTCGGCGGCGCCGATGCCGCCGGGACGCAGCACCCGCGGCAGCGGACCCGTGCAATCGACGATGGTCGACTCCACTCCCACGACGCACGGACCGCCGTCGAGCGCGAGGTCGG
>JAULZJ010000074.1:0-2176 GCA_032117435.1 Candidatus Nanopelagicales bacterium
GTGACCGATCGCAGGAGTAGCCCAGCCATGAGCCTGCCTGCAGGCACAAGAGCGAGAGAGATACCTGGATCGACTTCCGGCATGTCCGATTCTGGCTGCCGTGCCATCCCCAGGACCTGTGCGCGCAAGGCATCCGCATCGGCTCGCGCGAGGTAACGCAGCACGATACGCGAGTCGCCGCCACCGGCGACCTCGACGCGTACCTCTACCAGCCCGAAGAGACGGGCGAGCACCGGTGCGACGATGTCCACGCTTTGAAGTCGCGAGAGCTGCAAACGTCGCGCTGATCGGTGAAGCAGACCGGAGTCGAGTCGCAGGTCGCCATCGCTGTCGATCCAGTAGGTGCGCCGCCACCACAGGACCCACGCGACCGCGACGCAGGCCGCATAGGCGACGAGGGCGCCCGCGATCCCCAGGCCAATGGCCGGGAGGCCACCCCTGCTGACCAGGCCGGCACCCGGTCCGATGAGGAAGAGCGCGGCGGCCGGGAGGGCGGGCGCGGCTTGGATGAGCGGACTCAGCGGGTGGGTGCGCCGGGGTGTCACAGGCCGGCATTCCTCTGCTCGCCCCGGGCAGCGAGTCGATCGCGCAGTGCCGCGGCCTCGTCGGGCAGCAGACCGGGGATGGCGGCGTCGGTCGTCGCCGCGGCCGTGTGGAGCTGCACAGTCGAGATACCCAGCCATCGGTCGATGGGCCCAGCGGTGAGGTCCACCATCTGCATGCGTCCGTACGGGACGATCACGAGGCGACGCACGAGGATGCCACTGACGACCAGCAGATCATCATCGCGCTCGGTGTAGCCGAACGAACGCACGCGCCGCCCGATGATCCACCAGGACCACATCAGCACGATCGCTGCGATGGCGACGTAGACGAGGAGCCACGCGATCGCCAGCGGACTGAGCGCGACGAGCACTCCCCCGAGGACGACGACTGCATAGGCCAGCAGCAGCGTGATCCGCCGCGCGGTCGCCAGTCGCGGTGAGACCGACACCCAACCCGTCTGAGTCGGGGAGGCGAAGGGATCAGCGCTCTGTGCCACGGCACCACTCTCGCAGGTCTGTCGTACGCCTCCATGGGATGCTGCCTCCGTGACCGAGACCACGGTGGGCACGGGGCTCGCCCCGGCCGAGATCACGCTGGACCTCGGCGACCTGCACCCCTCGGGCCACGGCGCACTGCGCATCGCCTGCCGCATCGACGGTGACCGCGTCATCTCGGCGACGCCCGAGCCCGGCCTCCTGCATCGCGGGACTGAGAAACTCCTCGAGTCACGGGACTACCGCCAGGCACTCATGCTGGCCAATCGGCATGATTGGCTCGGCGCCGGCGTCTCCGAGATCGCCCTCGCCATCGCCGTCGAGGAACTCCTCGGCATCGAGGTGCCCGAGCGCGCCGTCTGGCTGCGCACCCTTCTCTGCGAGATCAATCGAGCCTCCGCGGCACTGCTGCTCCTCGCCGGCGCAGCCACGCTGCCGCCACATGGCGTGCCCGTCACCCATGCCCCGGGGATCGCCGCACGTGAAGCGTGGCTTCGCTGCCTCGAGACCATCAGCGGTGGTCGAGTGCACCCGATGATTGCGCGCATCGGCGGCCTCGCCCACGATGCCCCCTCCGTTTGGGGCGACCTGATCCAGTCGGCCATCGACGAGACGCGGGCAGCGATTCCGCGACTCCTCGATGCGATCGACCATTCGATTCCCGACAAGATCGCCGTACTTCCATCGTCGGAGGCCATGCGGTGGTCGGTCGGCGGCCCGGTCGCGCGAGGCAGTGGCCTTGCGGAGGACTTGCGCCGCGATGATCCTGCGCTTGCTTACGCCGAGCTCGCGGATGTCATCCAGGTGGTGACCAATGACGCGGGTGACGCCCGGGCGCGGTATCGCGTCCTCACCGAGCAGATGAACGCCGATCTCGACGTCGTCGCCGCCTGCTGGTCACGCGTCCCCAACGGGCCGATCGACGTGCGCCTGCCCAAGGTCGTGAGAGCACCCGAAGGAGCGGCGTACTCATGCCTGGAGTCGGCGATGGGGCCGAGCGGCGCCTACGTCGTATCGACAGGGGCGACAACCCCGTGGCGGGTGCGGCTGCGCACTGCGTCCTACGCCAACGTCCAGGCGATGGGTGCCGCCCTCCCGGGGACGACGCTCGCGGACCTTCCGGCAGCGGTGGGGTC
>JAULZJ010000075.1:0-4079 GCA_032117435.1 Candidatus Nanopelagicales bacterium
GCGCCATGATCCGCATCGATATGAGCGAGTACTCCGAGAAGCACTCGGTCGCACGCCTCGTCGGCGCGCCTCCCGGCTACGTCGGATACGAGGAGGGCGGTCAACTCACCGAGGCCGTGCGCCGCCGCCCCTATTCCGTCGTCCTCCTCGACGAGGTGGAGAAGGCCAATCCCGAGGTCTTCGACATCCTGCTCCAGGTGCTCGACGATGGCCGCCTCACCGATGGCCAGGGTCGCACCGTCGACTTCCGCAATACGATCCTTATCCTCACGTCCAACATGGGGTCGCAGTTCCTCATCGACCAGACCGAGCCTTTCGACGTGCGCAAGGAGCAGGTCATGGCGGTGGTGCGTCAGCACTTCCGACCCGAGTTCCTCAATCGCCTCGATGCGCTGGTGATGTTCGACCCGCTCGACAAGGTCGAGCTCGAGCGCATCGCCAGGCTCCAGGTGGATCAACTCCAGCACCGACTGACGGATCGCCGCATCACCCTCGAGATCACCGATGAGGCACTGCAGTGGCTGGTCAACAAGGGCTACGACCCGGCGTACGGTGCACGGCCCTTGCGCCGGCTGATCCAGACCGCGATCGGCGATCCCCTCGCCAAGGAGATTCTTGCGGGCGAGGTGCGCGATGGCGACATTGTGACGATCAGCACAGTGTCTGATGGGGAGCGCCTCACGGTGACACCCCAGCGCTGAGCCTCATGTCGCTTCCTCGCGATGCGTGAGGCAGAATCGAATGATGCGCGCTGGGCGACGATGGCTTGTCGGTGTCGTCGCCGCAGCGACGATGGCGGTGCTCGCTCCAGGCGTTACCTCGAGCGTCGCCCACGCGAAGCCCTCCGATGGGATCGCGATGCCGGGGCTGTGCCGTGCGCCGTACAACGTCGCGATCCAGCGCGGCACCGACGTGTCGCGCGTCGCCGGGAGTCGGGTACTGACCTTCGACGGACAGCGCGTCACGCTGGACCGCCGCGGCTGGGCGGCCGACAACCCAAAGGATCCCTCGTGGACCCTGTGGTTCCACTCCCTGGCGTGGCTGGTGCCGCTCGCACTCGATGACTCCTCGACGGCTGTGCAGGTCTTCGTGGAGCGGGACCGTGCGCTGCCGGACCCGGGGACGTTGATCGGCAATCGTGATCGTCGCCCCGTGGGCTGGACCCAGGGTCAGTTCCGCACCCGCTTGGACACGGCGAACTGCCTTTACAACCTCACGCGCGATCCGCTCCTGATCCCCATCGCCACGCGACTGGCCCAGGCCAATATGGATCCGGCGCGATACCCGGGCCCCCCCAACTTCCCCGTGCACAACCACGGGACGATGTCGAACGTCACCCTGATGCAGGCAGGTAAGGCCTTCGGCCGGGAGGCGTGGATCGACACCGCACTCAAGCGCTTCGCCCGTGACCTGCCGTACGTTTTCGAGGACTGCGGGATGATGCGCGAGCAGAGCAGCACCTATCAGGTGCACAACCTGCGTCTCTGGGTCAAGACCGCCTCGCTCCTCGACGTCGAGCTCGCGAAGCCGGAGCGTGCTCTCGGCGCACTCGTGCGACCCGACGGAGTCCTTGAGTCAATCGGCGACGGCCAGCCTGCCACCGGCCTCACTCCCAATGGCGAGTCCCTGTGGTGCCGCGAGACCGGCTGGGCCGCGGGCATGGTCGGGGACGCGCACTTCACACTGCGTTTTGGTCCTGCGATGGACTACCACGGTCACCGTGACCACGGCGGCATCACGTGGTTCGCACTCGGCACGCCGGTGCTGTCGGATCGCGGACTCTTCAGCAAGGACCGTGGTGACCGCTTCACCTTCGCGCACAGCATGGCCGCGCACTCGGTCTTCGAGCCAGTTGGTTCGCCCAAATACGACCCGTACACGCAGGGCACGCGCATCTCGGATCGTGAGTACGTCGTCGCGGATGCATCAGGTGGGATCACGCGCGAGCGCCGAGCCGTCTTCAGCCCCACGAAGCTCACCGTCCGCGATGTCGGGACCGGAGCCCGGGAGTGGATCCAGCACTGGCAACTCGCTCCCGGCTGGCGGCCCACTGCTCGGGGCGCCGTCCACGACGAGGCGGGCCTCACGCTGGCCATCGACTGCCCTCGTCTCAAGGCCGTCAAGGTCGAGGCGTTTACCGCATGGCGTGTCGCCGTGCCCGCCTGGGACATGCAGTGCCGCGTGACCGGTGATCGCCGCGAGGCACGCGCGTCGACCACTCTCACCGTGACTCCGTCGCCATGAGGCGGCTGACCATCGTCGCGGTGGTCGCCGCGCTCATGGCTTCGCTCATCACCGCGGGTGCAGCGGGTGCGGCGCGCACGGGCGCGCTGCCACGCATCTGCGCGGGAGAGGAGTCAGGTGCCCAGCAGTGGGGCACGGATCTATCCCACATGGCGCGCGACGGCATCGTGACGATCGACGGCCGCGCACTCCCCGTGCGCGGCGAGGCTGCATCCTGGCTGCTCTGGGATGAGGCGGATCCGGCGTTCGCGACCCGCTTCCACTCGATGTCGTGGCTGGTGCCCGGCCTGCGGACCGGGCTGCCGGTGGTCGACATCCTGCTCGAGCGTGATGCCGCCGCGCCCGATCCGGGTTTCCTCGGGGGCAGCGCCGCGCTGCGGCAGGCCGGCTGGACGGCGGGAATCATCCGATTGCGCATGGGCACGGTCGCCTGCGTCTACGCGGCGACGCAGGACGAACGCCTGGCGCCGGTGATGGACGCGCTCGTGGCGGCAAACCTCGATCCCTATCGCTATCGCGGCGCGCCGCTCAACAAGCCGCACAATCAGGGCACCCTGGCCAATGTTGCCCTCCTCGAGGCAGCACGTGTCTTCAATCGGCCCGAGTGGCGTGAGCCGGCGATTCGACGATTCGAGGGCGATGCGGCGACCGTGTTCGCCGAGTGCGGCATGACCTCGGAGCAGTCGACGACGTACCACCGCCTCAATGTCAACCTTTGGCGCCGCTCGCTCGCGCAACTTGGCGCCGAGGTCGATGCCGGTCTCGATATGGGAGCGGCGGTGCGTCGGGGAGCACTGGCCACATGGCAACTCACGCGCCCTGATCGGATCCTCGACGCGATCGGCACCGGCAATCGACTGCGGATAGCCCCGGGTGACCTCGGTATCGCGGACGACTCGACCCTGCCGACACGCCTCTACTGCCCGGAACAGGGATGGGCAGCGAATCGCTCCTCGTGGGATGACACGGCCACGCACTATGTCCTGCGCTTCGGCCCGCGTCCGGCAGTGCACGGGCACGAGGACAGGGGCGCGCTCACCTGGTCCGCCCAGGGAGTGCCCGTGTTCTCGGACCGGGGCGTATTCGACCGCTCGCGGGGAGATCGCTGGCGGTGGGCCCATTCGGCGGCTGCCCATTCGACCTTCCATGGCATCGGCACGACCTGGCGCCGACCCTTCCGCGCGACATATGAGCGCAGCGGTGACGCGGACACGTATCGGGTATGGACGTCGTACCGTCGCACCAGCCTTGAACGCCTCTACTCCATCCCGCTCGCGACCGATGACACCGAGACCGTGCTGCGGGTGTCCGACACGGGCACGAGTCCACAGTCCCGTCAGTGGTACCAGCGCTGGCAGCTCGACGAGGGCTGGACCCCGCTCGAGCGTTCCACCGCATGGGAGCCCGCGGCGGTGCATGAGTCCACGGGCCTGTTTCTCTACGGCACCTGCTGGTCGAGCCACTACATGCGCATGTCGGTGACTCCGGTCGAGACCTTCCCCGCGTGGCGCATGAGCGCGCGCGCCCATGCGCTGGAGTGCGGTGGTTTGGACCGCGTGGTGCGCATGGAGACGCTATGGGTGGTGAGTCCCGTCAAGGGACTGCTCACCTGGGACTGGCGGACGGGGGAGTACGCCGTAAATCCACCCGAGATCGCCCCGGAGCCTGACCCGATCCCGGAGCCGGTCGCCACGTTTGGCGCGCCGAAATGACCCCCCAGGGCCGCTGAACTCGCGTTTGAGCGCGCGAAATCCGCCTAGAGCGAGAAGTCGGCGGGGCCGCCTGGTGCGGGTGCCTGCATGGCACCGGGGAAGTGCACGCGGAAGGACACATTG
>JAULZJ010000076.1:0-2760 GCA_032117435.1 Candidatus Nanopelagicales bacterium
GTGCATGACCTGCTCGCCGGAAGCCATCCGGCCGATGACGCCATCGGAATTGATCACGGCGACACCGGGCTTCCATCCCGCAAGGAGCTCCTCGACCTTGATGTAGTCGTCTCGATTCGTGGAGCAGGGCTGCGAGCCCACTGCGCGAAGCGCTGCGTGGATGACCTCGACCTGGTCGTTCAGCGTGCCGATCTTGCCCGCAGCGGGGCTGTCGGCGTCGAAGAAGTCCGCCCAGGACGTGATCTCGACCCCGGCCTTGGTCGGGTCGTACGCGATGCCCGTCGTGCCGTACATGTACGGCGCGGAGTACAAGCGACCCGGATCGAAGTAGACGTCCATGAACTCCGGCTTGATGTACTGGCCGTTGGGGAAGGCCGCGGGATCGATCTCCTGCAGCAGCCCGAGCTCGATCATCTGAGCGACCATGTAGTCGCTGGGGACGATGACGTCGTAATTGGCGCCACCGGCCTGCAATTTGCTGAGCATCGTCTCGTTGGAGTCGTAGTTGTCGAGATTGACAGTGATGCCCGTCTCCGACTCGAAGCGATCGATGAGGTCCGGCGAGATGTAGTCGGTCCAGTTGTAGAGATTGAGCTCCCCGCCGTTAGGTGTCGGGAAGTCCCCCGCGGGTGCCTCTGGACTGGCTGCATCCGATGCCGCGGCCGATGACGCCGGCGCACTGCTGGCCTCACCTCCGCCGACGGTGGTCTCACCGCCGCATGCGGACAGGGCCATGATCCCTGTCAGGCCGAGCGCCAGCAGGATGCCGGACGGTCGGCGGTTCTTCCACCTCTTCATATTTACCTCTTCCTTCTTGCGATGATGTAGGACACGGTGACGATGAGGACGCTCACGAGAAGCAGGAGCGTGGAGAGGGCGTTGACACCCGGCGTGATCGCGTTGCGGATCATGCCGAAGATGTAGACGGGCAAGGTTGTCCCGCCCGCGCCTGCCAGGAAGTACGACACGATGAAGTCGTCGAGGCTGATGATGAATGCGAGCAGAGCCCCGGCGATGATCCCGGGTGCGAGCAGGGGAAGGGTGATGCGTCGGAAGATCACCCACTCGTTGGCACCCAGATCGGCAGCCGCCTCGTAGACAGCCAGGTCGACCGACCTCAGTCGCGCGCGAATGGGAAGCAGTGCAAAGGGTATGCAGAAGGCCGTATGCGCCAGGGTGATGGCATCGACACCGAGGGGGAAGCGGATCTGGACGAATAGCGCCAGGGTGCCGATGGCGAAGACGATCTCGGGGATGACCAGTGGCGCCATGATGAGTGACCAGGCGAAGGTCTTGCCCGCCCGGGCCATGCGAAGTAGACCGATCGCGAGGCCGGTGGCGAAGATGACGGAGAGCACTGTGGAGATGCTGGCCACGCGGAGTGAATTGATCACTGCGCGCTGGATGTCGTCATTGCCCAGTACGTCGGCGTACCACTCGAGGCTGAATCCCTTCCAGACCGTGACCACGCGGTTGGCGTTGAAGGAGTAGGCGACGACGAAGACAAGGGGGATGTAGAGGAAGCCGAAGACGAGCGCTGCCATCGGGCCGAAGAGGGGGAAGTTCTTGAGTGATGTTCCTGTGCCGCGCGGGGATCTCACAGCAGGGACTCCATGCTCTGCTGTGAGCCCCGCCTGGCCGAGCGTCGCGCGACGACCGCGAAGGCGACCAGTGCCAGCATCACGATGACGAGGACCATGACCGACAGTGCGGCACCGAAGGGCCAGTTGCGGGAAGCACCGAATTGCGCCGCGATGACGTTGGCGATCATGGACGTCTTGCCCCCACCGAGGAGCTCAGGAGCCAGGAAGGAACCCAGTGCGGGGATGAAGACCAGGATCAGCCCGGCGATGATGCCGGGGCGCACCGCGGGCAGCACGATCCTGCGCAGGACGCGGGCCTTGGTGGCCCCGAGATCGTAGGCGGCCTCGGCCAGGCGGAAGTCGAAGCGCTCGGCACTCGCATAGATGGGCAGGATCATGAACGGTAGGAAGGAATAGACAAGACCGACGATGGTGGCGAACGGCGTGTAGAGCATCGGTAGCGGCTCGCTGAGAATCCCGAGTCCCGTGAGCGCGCCATTGATGGGTCCGTTGTCGTTGAGGATGATCACGAATGCGTAGGTCCGGATAAGCAGGCTCGTCCAGAAGGGGATCGTCACCAGGAAGACGAGAAGTGTGCGCCACCGCGGGGGCCGAGTGGCGATCCACAGCGCAATCGGGACGGAGAGGACGAGGCACACGATGGCGGTGGCCAGCGAGTAGAGGACGGAGTTGAAGAAGATCTGGAGGTATGTCGGATCGAAACTGCGCTCACCCGATAGGGACTCGGAGTAGAAGAGTTCGACATAGGGCTGGACGGTGAACTCCCACTTGACCCCGACGCCCAGCTTGGCCCGGCTGAGAAACGAGAAGATCACGATGATGACGAGGGGAGCGAGGACGAGGGCGACGAGATAGGCGAGTCCTGGTAGGCCAGCCCACCACGACCCCTGCCCCGCGCGTGCCCGCGTGCTGCGCTGCGACATCAGCCCTCCACGATCCGCAGGCTCCCGGGGCGGAAGGAGACATCGCAGCGCCCGCCAGTGGCCAGGCCCGTCGAGTGCGCGGCTGGCTGACGGGCTGCGAGGGTGCTGTCACCGACCTGGACGACGGCGTGCAGGTCGCCGCCGATGAAGGTCGCGTCGATGATGTCGAAGCGACCCTGCCCGTCAGCCGAGATGAGCACGTCTTCGGGACGCACGGCCGCGATGCCGGCGTC
>JAULZJ010000077.1:0-9581 GCA_032117435.1 Candidatus Nanopelagicales bacterium
CGCTGCCGCCCCAGCGATCCTGGATGATCTCCGCGGCGATGGCAATCGCGGTCTCCTCGGGAGTGCGAGCGCCGAGGTCGAGGCCGATCGGCGAGTGCAGTCGCGCCAACTCCTCATCGGTCATCCCCGCCTCCTTGAGCCGGCGTAGGCGATCCTCGTGCGTGCGCCGCGAGCCCATGGCGCCGACGTAGCCAGCCTCGGTACGCAGGGCGACCTCGAGGGCAGGAACGTCGAACTTCGGGTCGTGCGTGAGCACGCAAATGGCCGTACGCCGATCGACAGGCTGACCGGCGAGCCAGCGATGCGGCCAGTCCACGACGACCTCATCCGCGTCGGGGAATCTGCGGGCAGTCGCGAAGATCTCGCGCGCATCGCAGACCGTGACCCGGAAGCCGAGCACCTTGCCCACGCGACAGAGCGCCGCGGAGAAGTCGATGGCTCCGAAGATGTACATGCGCGGCGGGGGAGCCATGCTGGAGACGAATACCTCGAGTCCGTCGCCGAGGCGCTCCCCCTCCGGGCCGTAGCGGAGGAATCCCGTGGTGCCCGAAGCGAGCAGCCCTCGCGCATCCGCGCCGATGGTCTCGTCGAGTCGGTCGGTGCCCACTGAGCCCTCGACCGAGTCCGGCCGTACGACGAGGTGACGTCCGAGCGGGCCTCCGGGCGGGCAGGCGACGACCACGGCGACAGCCACGGGCTCCTCTGCCTCGACGCTGCGCACAATGCCCGGCAGCTCGGGCCAGGTGGTCTGGTCCACTAACTCGACGAAGACATCGAGGATGCCACCGCACGTGAGGCCGACGGAGAACGCGTCGTCATCGCTGACGCCGTAGGTCTCGAAGCGTGGATCGCCATCGGCGAGGACCTCCTGACCGAGGTCGTAGAGGGCACCCTCGACGCATCCGCCGCTCACCGAGCCGATCGCCTCTCCCCCTGCGGTGACGATCATCGAAGCGCCCGCGGGCCGCGGTGCCGACCGCCAGGTGCGCACCACGGTCGCCATGGCACAGGGTTCGTGACGGTCATAAGCTCCCATGAGCTCACCGAGGATCTCGCGCATGACCCCTCCCGGGTTTGGCCACTCCGATGGCGGAATCACCATCAAGCCCCCAATAATGACCCAATGGCACAAACCGGCGAATCGACCGCCATCCGAGTCGCCCGGGTGACCGGTGAGGCCATCTCCACGAGCGACCTGGTGCCCCTCGTGGATTCCCGGCTCGCCGGAGCGGTCGTGACCTTCTCCGGCGACGTTCGCGACCACGACCACGGGCGCCGGGTGCTGCGTATGGACTACGAGGCCCACCCCACGGCTGAGGACATTCTCACGGCGATCGCTTCAGAGGTCGCCGCCCGCTACGACGTCATCGGCGTGGCCGTGGCCCATCGCACCGGACCGCTCGAGATCGGTGACTGCGCCCTCGCTGCGGCGGTGAGCGCCGCGCATCGAGGTGACGCCTTCGCCGCGTGCACCGCACTGGTCGAGGAGACCAAGGCGCGCATCCCCGTCTGGAAGCACCAGTTCTTCGCCGACGGCACGGACGAGTGGGTGAACTGCGCATGAGCCACGCTGACGACGTCCACGAGACGCGATTGATCGACACCTACGGCCGCGGCCACCGTGACCTGCGTGTCTCCCTGACGGATCGCTGCTCGCTGCGATGCACCTACTGCATGCCCGCGGACTTCGCCGATTGGATCCCGAGCGCAGAACTGCTGACCACGGATGAGCTCATGCGCGTGCTCGCGATCGCCATCGATGAGGGCATCGACGAGGTGCGCCTCACCGGCGGCGAGCCACTGCTGCGACCGGACGTCGTCGATGTCGTCCGCCGCATCAATGACCTGCCCCGGCCCCCGCGGGTCTCCATCACGACCAATGCCCTGCGCCTCGGCGGACTGGCGGGACCACTTCGCGACGCCGGCCTCGAACGCGTCAACGTCAGCCTCGACACCCTGGACCGCGAGCGCTTCAAGCAACTCACCCACCGCGATCGCCTCGATGACGTCCTGGCCGGACTCGCTGCCGCTCGTGCCGCGGGCCTCGCACCGGTCAAGGTCAACGCGGTGCTCATGCGCGGCGTCAACGAGGACGAGGCCGTGCCCATGCTGCGCCGCGCACTCGAGGAGGAGTGGCAACTCCGCTTCATCGAGCAGATGCCGCTCGATGCCGGTGGCCTGTGGAATCGCGCCAAGATGGTGACGGCCGAGGACATCCTCGAGAGCCTCTCGGCGGAGTTCGACATCACGCCGCTGCCACAGCGCGGCACCGCGCCGGCGGAGGAGTTCTACGTCGACGGCGGTCCCGCGACCGTCGGGATCATCGCGAGTGTCACTCGACCCTTCTGCGGCACGTGCGATCGCCTCCGTCTCACCGCCGATGGGCAGTTGCGCAACTGCCTCTTCGCGCGCGATGAGACCGACCTGCGTTCCGTGGTGCGCGATGAGTCGCTCTCCGAAGGCGATCGGGAAACCGAGATCCGTCGGCGCCTTCACGCGAGCGTCCAGGCCAAGCTGCCCGGCCACGGGATCAACGATCCGTCGTTCATCCAGCCACCGCGGCCGATGAGCGCCATCGGCGGCTGATCAGCCCCCGGCGAAGGGCGGGAGTACGTCGACCCGAGCCCCGGCGGGCACCGAAACATCCACCTCGTGGGCGGCGATGCCATCGACGAGCACCGAGCACCTCTCCAGGACAGGGCCGAGGCCCGGTGCCTGGGCGACAGCTGCCGCGAGGACCTCGCCGAGCGTGCTCCCCCTGACCACGAGGACATCGGCACCCGCTGCTGCTCGAGCAGCGGCGAAGAGATGCACCTCGATGGGTCGCGGCTCCTCGTGCATGCGGATAGTGTCGTCCACTGGGAGCGGAGTGGGCCACCCGGACCCGCTCGCCTGGCCCTGACCTCGGGAGTCGTGCATGGATCTGCAGAATTCCTTCGTCGTCCCCGCCGACATCGACACGGCCTGGCGGACCCTCCTCGACGTCGGGGCGATTGCCCCCTGCATGCCGGGCGCCACCCTGGAGACCGTCGATGGCGACAATTTCACCGGCTCCGTCAAGGTGAAGCTCGGGCCCGTCAATATGACGTACGGCGGCAAGGCCAGCTTTGTGGAGAAGGACGAGGCCAATCACCGCGCCGTGATCGAGGGCACCGGCAAGGAGACCCGCGGCTCAGGCACGGCATCCGCGCTCGTGACCTGCCAGCTGATAGCCGAGTCAGCGGACCGCACACGCGTCGAGGTCAACACCGACCTCACCGTCACCGGCAAGCCCGCGCAGTTCGGCCGCGGCGTCATGCAGGACGTCGCGGGGCGCATCATCGACCAATTCTCGGCCAATCTCGCAAGTGTCATCGCGGCGAGCGGCGCCCAGGCTGACGCCGCGGCCAGCGGGTCGGATCAGCCCCCGGCGGCACCCACTCCCCTGCCGCAGGCGGCCGACAGCATCGACCTGCTCGGCACGGCCGGGGCTCCCGTCCTCAAGCGTGCCATCCCGGCCGTGCTGGCAATCGTGGCCATCGTGGGGATCATCTGGCTCATCGCCCGGCGTCGGGGATAGCCGCAGGATGCCCGCCGAGGACAGGGAGCGCACACTATGGGTATGACAGCGAGGGAACTGCGCGAGCGTGCGGAGCGTCTCCAGGCGGAGCGCATCCCCTTCGTGCACGCCCGTGTCGTCCTCGCGGAGCGGCCCACGTCCGCCAAGCCCGGCGATGAGGCGATCGTCCTCGCCGACGGCACGGTCGAGGGATTCGTCGGCGGCCAGTGCGCCCTGGCCACACTGCGTGCCCAGGGACTCGCCGTCCTCGATCGACGCGAGAGCACGCTCCTGCGCATCGCTCCGACACCCGAGCCAGATCAGCCCGGTCGCACCGTCGTCCACAACCCCTGCCAATCCGGCGGCACCCTGGAGATCTTCATGGAGCCTGTCCTCCCCGCACCGCTCGTGCGCATTCTCGGCACGACGCCCATCGGCATCGCCCTCGCGCGCGTCGGGGGCTCCCTCGGCTACGACATGGAGCCGTGGGAGTCCGGATGCTGCGACGGCATCCCCGATCTCGCGACGACCGACGCCGTCGTGGTCGCCTCGCACGGCAACGGCGAGGAGGCCGTCCTCCAGGCCGCGGTCAAGTCCGGTGTGCCGTATATCGGCCTCGTCGCCAGTCGCAAGCGCGGCGCCGCAGTACTGGCGTCACTCGATCTCACCGATGACGAGAAGGCGCGTATTCGCACGCCTGCGGGCATGGACATCGGTGCCCGCACGGCCGAGGAAGTGGCCCTATCCATCCTCGCCGAGGTCATCGCCCAGCGTCACGGCGAGCCTCGGGCGATGCAGGCCATGGCGGTCGAGGCTGCGGTCGACCCGGTGTGCCACATGGACGTCGCCATGATCGCCACCTCCCTCCATGCCGAGATCGGGGGCGACACCTGGTGGTTCTGCTGCCAGGGATGCCTGGATCGCTTCAGCGCGGATCCGTCGGCTTTCGCGAAAGCCTGACCGTGGCGTCCCCGAGCGACGACCTGCAAGACGTGCTGCCCGACGTCGATGCGCTCGCTCAGCGACTCACCGCCACGGGTTACCTCGCGGATCCCGGGCTCGCGACCGCGCTCTTCTGCGCGGTGCGCCTGCCCCAGCCCCTCCTCCTCGAAGGCGAGGCCGGAGTGGGCAAGACGCAGGCCGCGAAGGCACTGGCGGACATCCTCGACACCCCGCTCATCCGGCTGCAGTGCTTCGAGGGCATCGACGCGGCTGAGGCGCTCTACGAGTGGAACTACGCGCGCCAGCTCCTCGGCATCCGCCTTGCCGAGGCGCGGGGCGACGGGCTCCAGGAATCCAGCCTCTTCGACCGCGACTACCTGGTCGAGCGCCCGCTGCTCCAGGCGGTCGAGCACCCCGGGCCGCGGCCTGCCGTCCTCCTCATCGATGAGGTCGATCGCGCCGATGAGGAGTTCGAGGCTTTTCTCTTCGAGCTCCTTGCCGAGTCGGCGGTCACCATCCCCGAACTCGGCACACTGCATGCGCGGCACAAGCCCATCGTCATCCTCACCTCGAACCGCACGCGCGACCTCCATGACGCGCTGAAGCGCCGGTGCCTCTACCACTGGATCGACTACCCCTCGGTGGAGCACGCGACGGCCATCGTGCGCATGCGCGTGCCCGAGGCCGATGACCGTCTGGTGTCCGACATCGCCGCAGCCGTGTCCCGGCTACGGACCTTGGACGTGCAGAAGCCACCCGGCATCGCGGAAGCGATCGATTGGGTGCACGCCGCGGTCCTCCTCGGGGTGCAGGAGCTCGATACCGACGCCGTACGACGCACCTTGGGCTCGGTCCTGAAGTACCGCGAGGACCATGATGTCGCCGTCGAGGCGGGCCTGGCCTGGGTCAGCGGGGCCTGACACCGTGCCCAGCACCGCCCAGGCTGATCTTGCCGACGTCGCCGCAGCCTTCGGCGATCGCCTGCACGCTGCTGGCGTCCCGGTGACCCCGGAGCGGATGTCACGTTTCGCCGAGGCCGTCCTCATCGCGACGCCGACGACCCTGCACGCGGTCTACTGGCTCGGACGCGTCACGCTCCTGTGCGGGCACGGGCAGATCGCTGTCTACGACCGCATCTTCGATCAGTACTTCCGCGGCCACATCGATCTCGTCGACCAGACGCACTCGGATCCGGGTGCGATGCCGAGCCCGCTGTCCGCGGGCGAGCGCGCCTCCCAGGCCAACTCACCGGACTCATCCTTGCAGGCTCCCTCGCCCATCATGAGTGCGACACCGGGGCTCGATGCCCGGGGCGAGCGCGACGCGGAGGAGACGTCGATGCTTGCCGCCGCGAGTCCGAGTGAGCGGCTCGCCACACGCGACTTCTCCGAGTGCTCACCGGAGGAGCTCGCTCTCCTGAGACGACTCGTCGAGGAGCTGCCCCTGGTGCCACCGAGTCGCCGCGGGCGTCGACTGCGGCGAGACGTCCGCGGGGACCGGCTCGACGTACGCCAGACGCTGCGACGGGCCTACCGCACAGGCGGTGATCCCGTGCGGCGAGCGCATCGCCGACATGCGCGGCGACCCCGCCGCGTCGTCCTCATCGCCGATGTCTCGGGCTCCATGGAGCCGTACGCACGCGTCTACCTCCA
Organism: Candidatus Nanopelagicales bacterium; assembly: GCA_032117435.1. Lineage (GTDB taxonomy): Bacteria > Actinomycetota > Actinomycetes > S36-B12 > S36-B12 > Mxb001. The sequence goes on from JAULZJ010000077.1 coordinate 6,133, forward strand.
CCTCATGCGCGGCGCCGTGCGCGCCCTCGGCTCCGAGGCCTTCGTCTTCGCCACGCGCCTCACTCGGCTCACGCGGCAACTTGCCTCAGGCGGCCCGGACTACGCCTACGCCAGGGTGGCCGAGTCGACTCCCGACTGGGCGGGCGGCACGCGGATTGGGGCGGCGCTCACGAGATTCCTCGACGAGCACGGCCGCCGCGGAATCGCCCGAGGTGCGATCATCGTCATCGTCTCCGACGGTTGGGAGATCGGAGATCCACAGGAGGTAGGCGACGCCATGACCAGGCTCGGCCGACTCGCCCACCACGTGATCTGGGTCAATCCCCGCAGCGCGGCAGCTGAGTTCCAGCCGCTGGCGGGTGGCATGGCCGCTGCCCTTCCGCACGTCGACACCTTCCTCAGCGGGCATTCCGTCCAAGCGCTCGAGGACCTGCTCGCCGCGATTGCCGGAGCGGGTGAGCGCCGTGGCTGATCAGCGGACGGCTCGCGTCATCACCGTGTCCACGCGGGCATCAGCGGGTGTGTGGGAAGACAGGTCCGGACCGGTTCTCGCCGAGGGCTTGCGGGCCCTGGGCATGGATGTGTCAGGACCCGTCGTGGTCAGCGACGGGGACCCCGTCGAGGGGGCGTTGCGCGACGCAGTCCACGACGGAGTGGACCTCGTCGTCACCACCGGCGGGACCGGCCTGACCCCCATGGATCTCACTCCGGAGGTGACCTCGCGTGTCATCGATCGGCAGGTGCCCGGCATCAGCGAGGCAATTCGTGCCTACGGCGCCGACAACGCCATCCCCACCGCCGTCCTGAGCCGCGGCATCGCCGGTCTTGCCCAACACACTCTCATCGTCAACCTGCCAGGATCCCCCGGCGGCGCCCGCGACGGCCTGGCCGTCCTCGGCCCGATCCTCGACCACGCCCTGGACCAGATCGCCGGGGGGGATCACGCGCGCCCGACCGCCGGAGACTGACGTCGTGTGACGTGACTACCCTAGGCCTGTGGCGCAAGGGCGGTTCGGACCCAATGAATGGCTGGTAGACGAGATCTACCAGCAGTACCTCACCGATCGCGAAAGCGTGGATCCCGCGTGGTGGGATTTCTTCGCCGACTACACCCCTGCGGACGGATCCGCCCTGAAGTCGGCGATCGACCATGCGAATGGCCATCCCACGCCCCCGGCTCCGACATCGCCAGCTGCCACTCCCTCCCCCGCATCGGCCCCGAGCGCCCCCGCCACGAGCGCCGCACCGGCGCCCTCCTCGTCGGCTGAGATCGTCGCGCTGCGCGGACCTGCCGCCCGCGTAGTCGCCAACATGGAGGCCTCCCTCGCGGTGCCCACGGCGACGAGCGTGCGCGGAGTGCCGGCCAAGCTGCTCATGGACAACCGCGTGGTCATCAACAACCACCTCACGCGCGGGCGCGGCGGCAAGGTCTCCTTCACCCACCTGATCGGATACGCCGTCGTCCGCGCGGTCGCCGCCGTCCCCGCGATGAATTCCTCCTTCACCGAGTTGGATGGCAAGCCTGCGGTCAGCCGGCAGGAGGACGTCAACCTCGGCATCGCCATCGATCTCGCCAAGGAGGACGGCACCCGACAACTCCTCGTCCCCAACATCAAGGGCGCACAGGCGCTGGACTTCGCGGGCTTCTGGGCGGCATATGAGGACGTCGTTCGGCGAGCTCGCCAGGGCGCGCTCACGGTCGACGACTTCGCGGGCACGACCATTAGCCTGACCAACCCCGGCACCCTCGGCACAGAGCACTCAGTGCCACGCCTCATGCAGGGACAGGGCTGCATCATCGGGGTCGGTGCGATGGAGTACCCGGCCGAGTGGCAGGGCGCGTCGGAGGAAGCCCTCGTCCGCAATGCCGTGTCCAAGACACTGACCCTCACCTCCACGTACGACCACCGCGTCATCCAGGGCGCGCAGTCGGGCGAGTTCCTCCGTCGCATCCACGAGCTCCTCCTTGGCGAGGACGACTTCTACGGCGATCTCTTCCGCAGCCTGCGCATCCCCTACGAGCCGATCCGCTGGGCACGCGACATCTCGGCCTCGCACGAGACCGACCTCGACAAGACGGTGCGCGTTCAGGAGGTCATCCACGCATATCGCGTTCGCGGCCACCTCATGGCCGACACGAATCCCCTCGAGTACGAGCAGCGCATGCACCCCGACCTGGACGTCCTGTCGCATGGCCTGACGCTGTGGGACCTCGACCGGGAATTCGCCACGGGTGGCTTCGCAGGACGCCCGCTCATGAAACTCCGCGAGATCCTAGGCGTCCTACGCGACTCCTACACCCGCAGCATCGGCATCGAGTACATGCACATCCAGGATCCCGATCAGCGCCGCTGGATCCAGGAGCGCGTCGAGGTGCCGCACCACAAGCCGAGCCGTGAGGAGCAGCTGCGCATCCTCCACAAACTCAACCAGTCCGAGGCATTCGAGACCTTCCTGCAGACGAAGTACGTCGGCCAGAAGCGATTCTCCCTCGAGGGTTCCGAGTCGCTGATCCCGTTGCTGGACGAGGTCCTCTCATCAGCCGCGCGCGATGGCATCATCGAGGTCGCAATCGGCATGCCGCACCGCGGCCGGCTGAATGTCCTCGCCAACATCGCCGGCAAGTCCTACGCGCAGATCTTCGCGGAGTTCGAGGGCAACTACGGCGAGGAGTCTGTCCAGGGCTCGGGTGACGTGAAATACCATCTCGGCACGAGCGGCTCCTACCGCAGTCTCGACGGCCACGAGACCCTTGTCTACGTCGCCGCGAACCCCTCGCATCTCGAGGCGGTCGATCCCGTCCTCGAGGGCATCGTCCGGGCGAAACAGGACCAGCTGCCCCGCGATGAGGCCTTCGACATCCTGCCCCTGCTCCTCCACGGAGACGCCGCGTTCGCGGGCCAAGGCGTCGTGGCCGAGACGCTCAACCTCTCGCAGCTCCAGGGATATCGCACAGGGGGCACCGTGCACGTGGTCGTCAACAACCAGGTTGGCTTCACCACATCTCCGCGCTACAGCCGCTCCAGCGTGTATTCCACCGATGTCGCGCGCATGATCCAGGCGCCGATCTTCCACGTCAACGGCGATGACCCCGAGGCTGTCGTGCGCGTCGCCCATCTGGCCTTCGAGTTCCGTCAGGCCTTCCACAAGGACGTCGTGATCGACCTCGTGACCTACCGCCGCCGCGGTCATAACGAGGCCGACGACCCCTCGCTCACGCAGCCGCTGATGTACGAGCTTATCGACGCCAAGCGATCTGTCCGCAAGCACTACACCGAGTCGCTCATCGGTCGCGGCGACATATCCGTCGAGGAAGCCGAGGATGCACTTCGGCACTTCCAGGAGGAACTCGAGACGATCTTCCAGGGCAGTCGCGCCGCGAGCGCTGCGTCCTCCTCCGACTTCAGCGAGGGTGCGGAGGAGGTCGTGCGCACCGGCCAACTCGCCCT